>JACPTZ010000112.1 GCA_016192525.1 Planctomycetota bacterium | reverse complement strand
CCCGGTCCGTCCCCCGTCGCGGACATTCCTCCAGATCTCCTCCAGCCAGCCCCCGGAGGCCAGGGCCGCCGCCGGCAGGAGAATCAGCATGTAGTTCTGCCGCTTCCCGGGAGAGGCCTCGAAGAAGGCGAACATCACGGCCAGCCAGAAGAAACATCTGAGGTAGGCCTGGCGACGATCGCGCGACCGGTGCCCCTCGGCCCAGATCAGGATGAACGGCAGGAGCGCCGTCCACGGCGCCATCATCCCCGGGAGCTTCCGAAAATAAAACCACGGACCCTCGATGTGCATCCAGGGATCCACGGCCCGCTCCACGGTCTGCTTCCAGAGGATGCGTTCCGTGTAGGCCGGCCCTCCGGCGAGACAGGCCGGAACCACCCAGGCCGCCGCGATCGCGAGCATGATCGCGAGTCCCGGCAGGAGGCCGCGGCCGCGCAGGGGAAATCGCCGCTCCATCAGGTCGCTCACGGCCACGCAGGCGATCGGGAGCAGGGCCACCGGCCCCTTGATCAGACAGCCGATCCCCATCGCGAGATAGCCGAGGGCGCGGCGCCAGGTGAAGCCGCCCGGGGGATCGGCCCAGAGGCCCCAGAATCCCCAGACGACGCACGCGCAGAGCGGCATGTCCAGCTTGCACTGGCGGGCGTAGTTCTGGATCCCGACGGTCACGGCAAACGCCATCGCCCCCAGAAGACCGGCACGCCGGGTCCCGAAGAGGAGTCGACCCACCGCCAGGCAACCCAGCATCGTGAGGATCCCGCTGAAGGCGGACGGCAGCCGGGAGGACACCTCGGTGACGCGTCCGAAGGGGATCGAGGCGACCGCCACCATCCAGAAGAAGAAGGGGGGCTTCTCCGAGTAGATGTGCCCCTCCCAGTGCGGGATGAGCCAGTGCCCGTCGCGCAGCATCTCGCGGGCGACCTCGGCGTACTTCGGCTCGTCGGTCCCGAAGAGATTCCGCCCGGACAGGTTGGTCAGGAAGAGGAGCATCCCCACGGCCACCGTGACGGCGACGGCCGCTCCGGGGCTGAGGTCCAGGGCCTCCACCGGGGGCGAGACGCCTCCCGGAGGCGACGACGGCGTGGCGGGTACGGACGCGGGGGGGTTGACTTCAGGCAAGGGGGCGGTTGGCCGATCAGCGCGCGCGGGCGTGGTTCCCCCGGACGAAGGTCCGGACCGAGAGTTTCCCGTTGGGCCGGATCGTCTCCACAAACCTCTCCACCTGACGGCGTCCGTAGAAGGGGATCACGTAGCGATCCCATTTCGGGAACGAACGGCCGGGGGTGAGGCCGAGCGCGTTCATGGCGCTCTTCGCGGCCCGCTCCTCCGCGCGATCGCGCACGACGAGCCGGAGTTCAAATCCGGGGTGCGAGGTCCCGTGCCCGGTCTCGCGCTTGGTGCGGATGTAGCCGCTGCGCTCAAAGAGAGATTGCAGAAAGGTGACGGCCCGGGAATTCGGGGGCATGGCTCCTCCGTTTGACCAGACCCCCGACCTACCGACCGACGGCGGGCGCTTCTACCACCCATGCGGAGGAGCGTCAAGGAAATTGCCGGCAAGGAGGCGGCTGCCTCCTGGACCTTCAAAGTCGACACTGTGGATTTCCGGGCGGCACGGGCCGCTTGCGGTCCGTGCCCGGAGCGCGCCGGCACGGGCGGACCAGCCGCCCGTGCCACCCCGCGCTCAGGACGGAGAGGGTCTCCTCGCCTATTTCGGCAGCGGATTCGCCTCGTCCTTCCCGTTCCCGGCGGCGTCGAACTTGTGGGCGAACGGCCGGTACTCCGCCACGGCCGCGATGTCCTGGCTGGCCGACTTCATGGCCTCAACGATCGCCCGCTGCAGTTGCACGTCCTGCTGCAGGTCGACCAGGTACTCGCGTCCGCGTTCGTCCGCCACCTGCCGCCGAACCGAAGCGCGGAGGAGCATCCTCACGTCGTCCTTCTCGAGCCTCGTCTTCAGCCCCGCGTAGAAGGCGTCAAATCCCGGATAGGCCTCGGGGGACAGATGGTCGTCCTCGGCCGCCGCCGCCAACTTGGTCTTGTTGGCGGCAAAGTACTCGCCCAGGTACTTGTCGGTGTGCCCGGCGTCCTCGATCTTCGTGAGCTCGTTGTCGCGCCACAGGTCGCGCTGCTCCGGCTTTACCACGATGTCGGGATCGACGCCGCCCTTCTCGCTGTCTCGCTCCTCCCGGTGGATGCTTCGTCCCGAGGGCAGGAAGTACTTCTGGACGGTCAGCCGGAGACAGGTCTTTCGATCGGTGGAGGTCAGTTCCACAAGGTGCTGGACGCTCCCCTTTCCGAAGGACTGCTCTCCGATCACGATCGCGCGCTTGTGATCCTGCATCGCCCCGGAGAAGATTTCGGAGGCGCTGGCGCTGCCGCGGTTGACGAGGCACATGATCGGGAGGTCGACGGCGTCGTCGTCCTTCGTCTCCAGCTTCTCGACGAGGATTCCGCCCCGCCCCTTCGTCGAGACCACCACCTTTCCGGATTCGAGGAAGAGGTCGACGATGTCCACGGCGGCGTTGAGAAACCCGCCCGGGTTGCCGCGCAGATCGATGATGAGGGCGCGGACACCGGCGGCCTGGAGCGCCTTGAGGTGCTCTCCGGCCTTCTCCGCCGTGTCGCCGCCGAAGGAGGTAATCTGCAGGTATCCCACATCCCCGGGCAGACGCTCGCTGCGGGCCGTGTCGATCACCACCTCCGCCCGGGTCAGTTCAAACGCCCGCTCCTCTTTCCAGCCGCGTCGGAAGACCTTGATCTTCACGTTCGTCCCCGGAACCCCCTTCAGCTTGCCCACCAGTTCGTCCAGCGTCTTGCCGCGCGTGAACTCCCCTTCCACCTGCGTCACCTTGTCCCCGGACCTCAGGCCGGCCTTGTAGGCGGGACCGGAGTAAATCGGACGATCGATGACGAGCCACTTGTCCTCGTCGAGATGGACGTAGGCCCCGATCCCGCCGTACTTGCCCTGGATGGACTCGAGCAGTTTGCGCTTGTCGGCCTCCGTGAGATACTCGGAGAAGGGATCGAGCGCGCTTCCGACGCCCTTGCAGGCGGCCTCCAGAAGTTTCTCGGCCGGGTATTTCTGGCCGTCCACATGCCGTGTCTCGACGAGGCGAAAAATCTCCTCCAGCGGCTTGAAGTCGTACTTCGTCTTCGAGGCGCCCAGAAGGCCGCGCGCAATCTTGTCGGAGAGACGCTTCTTCGTCAGGAGGGAGGCCACCAGCATGCCGCGCGGTGTCGGGGCGTCCTTGAGCGACTCGAGAACGGCCATCGCGCGGGGGTCGTCGAAGTTGTCGAGCTCGGCGAGGGCGATGGCGCTGCCGATGCGGGCCGAATCGCTCGAAGTTTCGAGCAGATCTTTTAACTCGCTCACCGCCCGGGTGTCGCCGGTCATGCGGAAGAGCGCCTTGGAGCAGGAGATCATCAGCGCCGCGTCGGTCGTGTCGTCCATCACCTTCTGGAGACGCTCGCCGAGTTCGTCCGGATTCCCGTATTCGGAGCGACCCTCAACGAGGGTGGAAAGCAGGTCCGCCGCGCGCTGCCGGTCCGCCCCGACTCCCTCCTCGATCTGATCCATGAGGAGCGAGACTCCGTCGGTCCGACGGCCGTTCAGAAAGAGCGCGTTCGCGCAGGCGATCTTCACCGCCGCCTCGGGGCGCGTCCGGGCCGCCTCCTCTACGGCGGGGACGGCGTCCTTTCCGAGCGCCGTCAGCGCCCGAACGGAGTCCCAGTAGGCATCACCCTGCTTCCCGGACAGATCGGAGAGGATCCGGGCAACGTCTCCGGCGGCATCGGCGGCACAGAACCGGGCCGGGGCGAGGAGGGTCACTACCGAACAGAGCGCGAGGGCGGCGGCGAAGCGGAACGAGCGCATGGCGGACTCCTGAGAGAGGAAATGAACGATCAGCCTTTTCATGGTAACACCGCCTGCCGGGCGGAACAAGTCGAACTGGATCCGGACCCGCACGGGCGGACAAGCCGCCCGGGGCACCCTAAACCCGCGGGTAGAACCGTCCGTCCTGAGCGAGGGCGCGGCTCCGTCGCCGCGCCCGAGTCGAAGGACGAGTCGAAGGCCGCGGCCCACCCACCCTTCGACTCGCCCGCCAGACGGAGGCGGGCTCGCTCAGGGTGGACGGGTCTACCCGTCGGATAAGCGTTGACGGGTCCCTAGCCCCGGTTCCTCAAACACTCCCTCGCCCGCTCCGGGAGCGCCTTCGGTCGCCCCGACGCATCCACGCAGGCGAGCACCGTGCGCCCCTCCGCCACGAGGCGGCCGGTGGATGGACGCCGCACCGTGTAATCGAACCGGACGCGCACGCGCCCCACTTCCCCGCAGAGCGTCTCGATCGAAAGCAGGTCGTCGTAGGTCACCCGTTCCCGGTAGCGACACTCGGCCTCCGTCACCACCAGAAAGACCCCCTCGCGTTCGAGGTCCGAGTAGGCCAGGCCCCGGCGACGCATGAACTCGGTCCGACCCAGCTCGAAGTACACCAGGTAGTGCGCGTGATAGACGGCGCCCATCCGGTCCGTCTCGCCGTACCGGACGCGCGTCTCCACGAGGTCGGTCATTCCTCGGCCTCCAGCCGTTTGATCCGGTCCAGTTCAGACCTCGCCCGGAGCGTCAGTTCGAAGAAGTTCGGGTCCTCGCCGAAGGCCTTCGTCACCTTCTCATATACCGCCCGGGCCGCCCTCCATTTCTTCGCCTTGATGAACTCGTCCCCCTCGGCGAGGCGGGCCTGGAACCAGGTCTGCCCTTCCGCCACCGCCTCGCGCTTCCGGCTGCGCGCCGTGTCGGCCGATCGGGCGGTAGGGTACTTCGAGGCGTACTCGTCGAGCGCCTTGCAGGCGCCCGAGAATTCCGAGGACCGCATCATCTCATCGACGGCCCGCGACACCTTCTTGAACTCCTCCTCCTGCGCACCCGACTTCGCGGCGAGCGCGGCCTCCAGCACCGCGTCGGCCTCCTTCAGCAGGTCTGGATCGGCGAACTTGCGGCGGAAGGCGTCCACCCGCTTCTGGATCCCGTCGAGATCCTCCGGGTGGGCGGCCGCGTAGGTCTTCAGTTCTTCGAGCTGCCCGCGCGGCTTCTGCGTCGCGGCCATCTCGCGCTCGCTGTCTGCGGCGCGCTGCAACTCGCGGATCCGGTCGGAGATCTTCGACTGCGTGTCCTCGACGAAGATCCGCTGGTCCGGCGGGATCGCCTCGAGCTCCCGGACCGCTTCCTCGAACCTGCGCTGCCGCCACTCCGGCTCGGCCGGGTCGTGGCCGAGCGCCTCCATCTTGAGCGCCTCGGCCCGGGCCAGACGACCCCGGGCCTGGGTGATGGCGGGGTCCTCCCCCCGGTTGATGAATCTTACGGCGAAGACCGCGCCGACGAGAATGACCGCGGCGAAAACGGCGGCCATGACCGTGGAAGACGAAGAGGAGGAACGGCGATAGCCGGTCGCGCGCGGGGGGACCATCGGCCTCGGGGCGCCCTGGACGGCCACGCCCGGTCCCATCGGGCGCGCGGCGTCCTGCGCGGGGGGAGCGGTCGCTGTGGTGGGCAGAAGTTCGAGCCGGTCCGCCTCGAAAATGAGCGCCACGTCGCCGATCTCGAT
>JACPTZ010000088.1 GCA_016192525.1 Planctomycetota bacterium | reverse complement strand
GTTCGACGAAGGCCTGCGGCGTACCATCGAGTGGTACCGCAGGGAGCGAGGGAGGGGGGCGGGGGGGCGGCAGAGGGCAGAGTGAGGGGGCGGGAGCCCGGACCGCGGACGGCGGGCGACGGGCAGAAGGCAACGACGAGGCCGGCGCATGTTTCTTCCGATCGGCGATGTCAATCCCACCGAGCGCACCCCGTACGTGAACTACGCGTTCATCGGGATCAACGTCGCCGCCTTTCTGATGTTCGGAGTGGCGGGGGGCGCCCACTACGCGGGGTTCGTCCGGGAGTACGGCCTCGTCCCCGCCCGGCTCCAGGCGCCCGACTTTCTGACCGCCATGTTTCTGCATGCCGACTTCCTCCACCTGATCGGCAACATGCTCTTCCTCTGGATCTGCGGCGACAACGTCGAAGACCGGTACGGCCATCTCGGCTACATCGGGATCTACCTCGGCTCCGGGCTGGCCGCCTCGATCGCGCACATCGCGATGTCCCCCGGCTCGGATATCCCCTGCATCGGGGCCTCCGGGGCGATCGCCGGCGTTCTGGGCGCCTATGTGGTGATGTTCCCCCACGCGCGAATCAAGTTCTGGTACTGGTTCGGCCTTCTCTGGAGCGGGGTGACCTACATCCGTGCGATGTGGGCCATCGGGTTCTGGTTCGTCGAGCAGTTCTTCATGGGATCGCTCGCCTCGTTCGAGGCCGGCGGAATGACCGGTGTGGCCTACTGGGCGCACGTCGGAGGCTTCGTCCTCGGCGCCGCCGCGACGTTCGGGCTCGCGCAGCTCGGGGGACTGGGGGGAAAGCCGGCGTTGAAGAAGGGGGGACGCGAGGAGGAGGACTGGTACGAGCGGGCGTACCACTATGATGACCGGCGGTTCCGGTGGTGATCTTCACACGGTCGCGGCCGGCTTTCGCATCCGCTTCGTATCGCTGATAAAACGTCGGAGGATCGACTTGTGCTCCTCCGACAGGTCGACGAAGCGCACCCCCACCATTTCCTTCTCGTGATTCCCCTCCGGTCGGAAGACGTGAGCGATCCGCCCGCGGATCTCGAGGACCGTATTCTGCGGTTCCGGCACCGTGACGAGCAGTTCCACCGGCACGCCGGTCTGGTTCGCCGCCGCGTAGGGATAGAAGATGCACTGCGGATCGACGGAGCCCTGCGCGTATCCGGGGCAGGGCTGGCAGGAGGTGAACTCGAAGCAGCAGCCGTCGAGCGAGAGGTTGAGGATCGGGACGCGGAAGACCAGAGGGACGTCGCTCTCGGGCGACTTCACGTGCGTGAGGGTGAGGACCACCTGGGCGCGCTCCGAGGTGCGGCGTTCGACGCTCGTCGGATCGCGGATGATCCGTGTGGCCGTGCGTTTCAGGTACTTCGCGAGCTTTTCGAGGATGATCCCCTTCTCGTACGGCTTCACCACATAGTCGTCCGCGCCGAGGGTGAGAGACTGGACCACGCTCGCCTTCTCGTTGCGCGCGGTGCAGATGATGACCGGGATGTCCCTCAGCGCGGGATCCTGCTTCATCGCCTTGCAGGTCTGGAAGCCGTCCATGACCGGCATGGCCAGGTCGAGGAGAACCGCGTCGCAGCGCTGGGCCTTCATCTGTCGGAGGGCCTCGAGCCCGTTCTCCGCCTCCACGGCGATGTACCCCGCCTTCACGAGATGGTAGGCGAGGATGCGTCGCAGGTAGTGGGCGTCATCCACGACCAGGATGCGCGGGGCGCCCGCCGCGGGGGCCTCCACGGTGCGGCGGAGGACGCGGGTGACGTCGGTGGGGCGGCCGAAGGAGGACGGAACGGGCGGTTCCGGCCGGATCGGGAGCGGCGACGGCAGAGACTGCGAATCCGGCGCCGGAACGGATGGGTCCGTCATCAATGGATCCTCGCATCTCCCCCGAGATGGACGATGGCCGCAGTCTAGGGCTTTCGCCCTTCGGCTGTCAACGTGATTCGGCCTTTTCCAGCCGGCGCTCGATAATCTGGTCGGGCGAGAAGTTCGCGATTCTGAGGTCGGCGGGGTCCGTGGGACCGAGCGCCTCCGCCGGGACGAGTCCGATCAACTCGCTCTCCCGGACCGCCACGCCCGCGCCGTCCGCCAGGCGCGACACGGTCTCATAGACCTTTCGCATGCCCGTCGTCTTGAAGTCGGTCAGGTTCATCGACACCTGGACGATCCCCTTCGCCGCCAGCTCGAACCCCTTCGACTGGACCCCGGGCAGCCCCCCGCTCGACTCGCGGATCTCCCTGGCGATCCGCTTCGCCAGGGCCAGGTCGTTCGATTCCAGATTGATGTTGTAAGCAATCAGCGGCATGCGCGCCCCGACGGCGATGGCGCCCGCCGTGGGGTGGATGTGATCCGGTCCGAAGTCGGGCGCGCGCGAGGGGTCATTCCCGATCGCCTCCCGCAGCCCCTCAAACTCGCCCTTGCGCACGTCCGGGAGCCGGACCCGCTCCGGTCGCGCCGCCGCGGCCGCGTAGAGGTAGACCGGGACGCCGAGTTCCTCGCCGATTCGCCGACCCAGCCGACGCGCGAGCTCCACCCCCTCCGGAAGAGTGGCGCCGCGGAGCGGAACGAACGGGATGACGTCCGTCGCCCCCATGCGCGGATGCTCCCCCCTGTGACGGGTGAGATCGATCCGTCGTGTGGCCTCGGAGGCAGCCCGGAAGGCGGCTTCCGAGACCTCGCCCGGCTCCCCCACGAAGGTGAGGACCGAGCGGTGGTGGTCGGAGTCCATCTCCCGGTCGAGCAGTCGGACGCCGGGAGTCGTGACGATCGCCGTCACCAGCGCATCGACGACTTGCGCGTCGCGGCCTTCGCTGAAGTTGGGGACGCACTCGAAGAGGGGCAAGGAGGTAACGGAGTAACGGAGTAAACGGAGAGAGGTCGGTCGATGGGGCACTCTAGCCCAAGGGGGCGGCCGGGTCAAGCGTCCGGCGAAATGGCTTGTGAGACCTGTTCCCACTCCCTATCATCCACGGCTTCCCGTTCGTCGGAATATGGGAATTCCGGTTTGGGATTTCCGCCTCTGCGGCCATGCCTGTCATCCTCCAGTGTCCCATGTGCAGCAAGCGGTTTCGGGTCGAGTGGACCCCGGGGAAGTCCGTCGCCTGTCTCTGCGGTCAGCGGATGGGGATGCGGGGGGCCTGGGACGCCCTCCCCACGCTGGAGCCGATGGTCCGTCACCTCCCCCGGATCCGCCCCGGGGAGCCCCGCGACTCCCTCCCGGCCCCCACCGACCCGATTCTCGCCGCCCTGGCCGGCTCCCGCTTCGATCCGCTCCCGCTCTTCTGCCTCCGGCTGCAGGCCGAGTACCTCGCCCTGGATCCCGGGTTCGACGAACTGCTGGCCCCCTCGCTGGTGAGGAACGTCGAACCGCACGAGTACCAGGTTCGGACGGTGCGGCACATCCTCCGAAACCTCCAGGGACGGGCCGTTTTTGCGGACGAAGTCGGCCTCGGCAAGACCATCGAGGCCGGGCTGGCGATCAAGGAGCTGATCCTGCGCGGCCTCGCCCGTCGCGTGCTCATCCTCACGCCGGCCTCGCTCGCCACGCAGTGGCTGGAGGAGATGGAGACCAAGTTCGGTCTCGGTTTCGGGCTGGTGGACTCCCCGGAGGACTGGCAGGACCAGCCGCTCGCCATCGCTTCTCTCGACACGGCCAAGTCGCCGAAGAACTTCGAGCGCCTGCAGGCGATTCCGCAGGACGTCGTCGTGGTGGACGAGGCCCACAGCCTCAAGAATGCGAGGACGCTGAACTGGAGGCTGGTGAACGGCATCCGCAAGAAGTACCTCTTTCTGCTGTCGGCCACGCCGATCCAGAACGATCTGCTCGAGCTCTACAACCTGGTGACGCTGCTGCGACCGGGTCAGCTCTACATGCGGGATCTGCTGAAGGCGGTCATGGTCCGGAACCGGCGCGGCGAGGTGGACGTCAAGTTCACGAACCGCGAGGTGGTGACGCTCCAGGTGGAACTCTCGCCCGCCGAGCGCCGGCTGTACGAGACGGCTACCGCCTTCGTCCGGTCGCCGGAATTCCGGGCGCTCTACGGCGACCCGTCCCGGCTGGTGGCGCTCGGACTCCTCAAGCAGCTCGGGAGCAGTCCGGCCTCGTTCCTCGACACGGCCCTGGGCCGGACGAGTGCGCAGGCGGGCGGGGGGGGGGCGGAGAAACCGGGGGTGTCTCCGTCCCCGGCGCTCCAGCAGTGGTTCGCCGACCTGGAGACCGCCGGTCAGGGGATCGCGGGCTTCTCCAAGACGGAGCGTCTGCTGGCCCACCTCCTTGCCGACCCGGATCGGGAGAAGATGCTCGTTTTCACCCAGTATCGCCGCACGCAGGACAGTCTCGCCGGGGCGTTCCGCTCGGCCGGGATTCCGGTCGTCGCCTTCCACGGCGGGATGTCGCGCGAGGAGAAGGACGCGAGCGTGGAGCAGTTCCGCGGGCCCGCCCGCGTCCTCGTCGCCACCGAGTCCGGCGGGCAGGGGCGCAACCTCCAGTTCTGCCGCTGCCTCGTGAACTACGATCTTCCCTGGAATCCGATGCGAATCGAGCAGCGCATCGGGCGCGTCCACCGGATGGGCCAGAAGAGGGACGTGCGCGTGATCAACCTCATCGCGAAGGACACCATCGAGGCGAAGATCTACGCCCTGCTCGACCGGAAGATCGACCTCTTCCGGCTCATCGTCGGCGAGCTCGACATGATCCTCGGACGGGTGAAGTTCGAGGACGAGGTGCTGGACCGGTTCCTCGCCTCGAAGGACGCCGCGGAGTTCGGCGGGAAGATGGAGGCGCTCGGGACGGAGATGCAGGCGCTCAAGCAGGACTACCATCAGGCCCAGGCCTATGATGAGCAGGTCTTCAAGGAGTTTACGCACGCCTCGCAGGCGGAACCGCCGGCCGCGCCGCGGACCGTTCCGAAGCGGGCGCTGAAGGGGTTTTAGCCCGGATTATTCATGAACCAAAGCCCCGTAGCCCCTCGTTACGCCCCCGCAGCACGTGCTGCGGGCCCTACTCGGGGCCTCGGGGATCCGCCCATCCGCGTCGTCGTCCGGAGGTGCGCGAGAGTTCATGAATAATCCGGGTTAGAGGAGTCCGATTTGGCCGTTGATCCCTCCGAACTCGAGGCCTTTGTCAGCGACGCCACCCGGGCCCTGGGCGGGGAGTGGAGCGCCCCGGGCGGCGGGGTCTTCGTGGCCCGCTTCCCCGAGGCCTGCGCAAAGGCTCTCGAAGGGGCGTGCGAACGTCGCCTCACCTTCGACCGCGAGCGGTTCGCCGCCGGGGCAGACGACGGCCTCGAGTTTGTCACGACCGGCGCCCCTCTCCTGGCCCAACTGACCGCCGCCCTGCGGGAACGCGGGGTGCTGGCCCGGGCCGCCGGGAACGGGAAACCGCCCGGGAAGGGAGAGGCCGAGGCCCGCCTCGGGGGGGCGCTCCGGATTCGCAACGGCACGGCCGCCCTCGCCGATCTGCGGAACGCCGCCGACACGCTGCTCCTCTTCACCTTCCGCGCGGTGTTTCAGACCCTCGAGCGGTTCGAGTCTCTGCACGGCGTGGCCGTGGATTCGACAGGGCGCGCCTTCCTGTTCGATCCGGCCCGCCTGCTGACCCTCTCCATGACTCCGGTGGAACCGCCGGCCGGGTCGGAAGGTCGACCGACCGCATCGGAGGTCGACCCGGCCCGGGCGATCGCCCTGGAAGCCGTGCGGGCGGCGGTGGAGCCGGAGCGGAAGGCCCTTTCCGGAAAGCTGGCGGCGCGGCGGGAGGCGGAGGAGGCCCAGTTGACGGAGTATTTCCGGGGGCTCGGGGCGGAGCTGGTGGCCCAGCGGGCGGCCACGCCTTCCGAGAAAATCCGAGCCGAAATCGGCGAGCGACTTGCCACCATCGACCGTGAGCGGGACCTTCGCCTGGCCGAGGTTCGGGAACGATACGAGGCGAAGGTGGATCTGGTGCCCGTGAGTCTGCTCGTCGTTGAGGCCCCGACGGCGTCGGCGACGGTCGCGCTGGCACCAAGCGGTTCGGTAACCGCCGCCATACGCGGGGGGCCTTCCAGCGGAGCGGCCCCGGAGGCGGCGCTGGCGCGCCGCGCCCCAGAAGGGGAGAGGGGGGGCCCGGGGGAGGGGCTGGAGCGCGCCTCGTCCGAGCAGGTGGGGCGCGCCGCGCGAGCGGCGCTCCGGGGTCCACTCCGTGTGGACCTCCATTGGATTCCCCTGATCGACTTCCTCTCGCTTCCGCCCTGCCCGGTCTGTTCGGCGCCCGTGTCCGAAGGTTCGCTCTGTGAGGACCTGTCCGGCCTCCATCTCGTCTGCATGAGGTGCACGGCCTATTGCCCCGAAGGGGGGGAGGCGCGATGTGCGGCGCACTTGCGTGCATGCGTCGTTTGCGCGACGAAGTTCTGCGAGTCTCATGTCGTGGCATGTGCGGCGGGGCATGGCGACTGCTGCTTCGCCCACCGCGCCACCTGCTCGAAGTGCCGCAAGGTCTTCTGCACTTCCCACACCGTTCTCTGCGCGAAGTGCTCCGCCCCCTCCTGCGAGACCGACCGGCGGCCGTGCATCGTCTGCAAGAAGCCGTTCTGCGAGGCGCACGTCTCCTCCTGCGCCGAGTGTGCCGCCGTGGCCTGCGAGACCGATCGTCGCACCTGCTCGCGCTGCGGAAAGACCTTTTGTACCGCCCATGTCTCGACCTGCTTTCAGTGTTCCGCGCCGGTCTGCGAGACGGATCGCCGGTTCTGCGCCGCCTGCCGGAGGTCGTATTGCCCCTCGCACGTCGGGGTGTGCGACATCACCGGTCGCCCCTTCTGCGCCTCGCACGGCCGCCGGTGCGTCCACTGCCGGCAGGAGTACCTCGCCGAGGCGGTGCGGCCGGACGGGCGCTGCAAAGCCTGCGCCGCGCTCGCCCCGTCGGCGATCGATGATCCGGCCGTGGCCATGGCGCGTCATCACCGGGTGCTCGCCGGCGTCGGGAACTGGCAGTCAGCCTCGACCCGGACGAAGTTCATTCTGACCGCGTCGACCTTCTTCAGGCGGTATCGGGTCATCATTTCGAAGACGGACGGCCGCATCCTGGAGGCGTCCGAAGCCGGGAAGCTGTTTGGAGGAGAGAAGCCGCTGTCTCTCTGATTCGTGCTCTTTCCGTTTTTCCTCCGCGTCTCCGCGACTCCGCGTGAAACCCTCCGCGTCTCCGTTGTGCCCAGGCGTTGCGGTGCCCATTCCCCGGGAGTGTCCCATGATCTTCACCTGCAGGAAGTGCGGCAACTCGTACGATACCGGCGCCCTGCCGACCGGGCAGCCCGTGAAGTGCACCTGCGGGGACGTGCTCTTCGTCCCCGCGCCGGTGGAGGCCACGCAGGCCGGCCGCATCGCCGCCTATCTCGATCGGCTCTCCAGGGAGGCGGGGAAGACGATCGTCGTGACTTCCTCCGGCGAGGGCGTCTGGGAGTTCCCGTTCGGAAGCGCCCGGGTTCGGCTGGCCGCCGACACGGAGGCCGGTACGCTCTCCTGTTCGGCGTCGATCATGCCGCTCCCCACGGACGGGGAGAGGCGGATGGGGCTCATGGAAGCGGTGCTCGCCCTGAACGCCGCGAAGACGCAGGAGGCGCGATTCGCCGTCGCCGATGAAACGCTGATGGTCATCAGCCTGAGATCGATCGAGGGGCTCGACTACCCGGAGTTCGTCTCGCTCCTCCAGTCGGTCGGACGGGTCGCCGACGACTACGACGACGCCCTTCGCACCGACTACGGCGGCCCGGCCGCTCGCGAGTCCCGCGGCGGGGCGAAACCGCTCACCCCGGCGGACCTGGTGGAGGAGTAGGGGGGGGATCAGCCGCGGATCATCTCTTCCAGGCGGTCCAGTCCGCGTTCCACCACCCCGTACGGGGCCCCGAAGGAGAAGCGCACGTACGGGGCGAGCGGGGAGGGACCGGTCCGGCGCTTCCCCGGATTCACGTCAAAAAAAACACCGGGAACCGTGATGACCTTCCGCTGCAGAGCTTCGCGGAAGAAGGCGAAGCCGTCGTTGAGGGGCGGTCGCAGGCCGGCCACGGAGGCGAATCCGTAGAAGGTGCCCTCGGGTTCGCGGGCGAAGGTGAGGCCCATTCCCTTCAGGCGCCCGACGAGAAGGTCGCGCTTCGTCCGGAATGCCGATCGCATGGCCCCGGTCTCCTGCGCCGCCTGTGAGGGTTCGACGATCTCGAGAGCGGCCCGCTGCACCCATCTCGGGCCTCCGCCATCGAGGAAACTCCCCGCGCAGGAGAGGTTTTCGATCACCGACCGCGGTCCGAGCACCCATCCCACCCGCCATCCGGGGTAGCGGTAGTTCTTGGTCAGGCCGTCGAACAGGACGACCGGGTCGGTGTTCACGTCCTCGACCCATCGTGCGGCGCTCACGGGCGCCTCATCTCCCCACGCATAGTGGGAGTAAAACTCGTCCAACAGGAGGGTCACCCCCCGTCCGCGGGCGAGACCGACCCATCCGGCGAGTTCCTCCCCGCGAAGGGTCACGCCCGTCGGGTTGCACGGATTGCTGATCAACAGCGAGCGGAGGTGGTGTTCGCGCACCCGCGCCTCCAGGGTGTCGAGCGGGATCGAAAAGCCCTGGTCGGCCCTGAGCTCGATGTGAACCGGCGTGGCGAGATCGAAGTTCGAGAGCATGTCCTCATAGGCGGTGTAATCGGGCGTGAAGTAGCCGACGTTTCCGGGGCCGAGGGCGGCGATCGCGCGGGAGAGGGCGAGCCGGCCTCCGGCCACGATCGCGACGTTTTCCGGCGCGTACCAGGATTCAGCCGTGCTGCGGAAGGTCGAGTTGTACAACTGCGCCACGGCGGCCCGGAGCTCCGGGAGCCCGTTCACCGGGCCGTAGGCGTGGTCGTTCGGCGCGATGTCTACTCGCGAGACCCGCCCGGGGGCGCCGGGGAGCGGACCCACCTCGGGCATCCCCTGCCCGAGATTGCACCAGTCGGCGTGCTCGCCGTGGTAGCCCAGTTTGGCCGCCTCAGCGACGACGTAGATCACGCCCATGTACGGGACGCGGCGGAAGGCGAAGAGGTCTTCGTCCATCGGCATCTCCGTGAAGGGGAGCGTCGAACTTCGGGCCGACAGAGTAGCAGAGAAGGGTGACGACTGTGAACGAATTGGTATACTGCCGCTGTGGCCAAGACTCCCGTCGATCTCCTCCTCATCGAAGCGGCCGAGCTGGTGACGGTGACCGGCTCCACATCCTCCCCTGGGGAGGGCGCCGTTCTTGCCCGCCCGGGTCGGCGGATGCGCGATCTCGGGATCGTGAAGGATGGCGCGGTGGCCATCCGGGGCGGTCGGATCGTGGCCGTCGGGCGGACCCGGGATCTGCGACGGCGGTTTGTCGCGGGAAGGACGCGCTCGTGCCGCGGTCGATGCGTGACGCCGGGCCTGGTCGATCCCCACACGCATCCCGTGTCTCTCTCGCCCCGTTCGGACGAGTTCGCCGCCCGGCTGGAGGGGAGGAGCTACCAGGAGATTTCGGCGGCCGGCGGGGGGATCCGGCGGACCGTGCGGGAGGTGCGGGCCGGGCTTCGCGGCGGATCTGCGGCCCTTCGGGAGGCGGTGGCCGGACGGCTGGCCCGATTCGTCGAGCATGGCACGACGACGGTCGAGGCCAAAAGCGGCTATGGGCTGACGACCGCTTCAGAGGTCCGGCAACTGGAGCTGATACGAGAACTTGCGGCGGCCAGGGGGGGGCTCCTCGGGGGATGCGTCGCGTCCTCCAACCCTCCCCGTTCCCGGACGATTGCGGACTTGCGCCATGGCGCAAACGCGCAATGGCGCAAGCGCGCGATCGGGGGAAGGGGCTTGCTTCTCCCCCGGCTTGTCGGCACCTTTCTCGGCGCCCACGAGATTCCCCCCGAATTCGCCGGACGCCCCCGGGCCTACGTCGACCTCCTCTGCGACGAGATGATCCCCGCCGTCGCCGCCCGGGGTCTGGCCCGGTTTTGCGACGTCTTCTGCGAGAAGGGGGTCTTCGAGATCGAAGACTCTCGCCGAATCCTTCTTGCGGCGAAGCGGGCCGGGTTCCGGCTCAAGGTCCACGCCGACGAGTTTGCCCCGCTCGGCGGGGCCGAGCTGGCCGCCGAGGTGGGAGCCGTCTCGGCCGACCACCTGATGGCGGTCTCGGATCGGGGGATCCGGGCCCTGCGACAGGCCGGGGTTGTCCCCGTCCTCCTGCCCTCCACCACCTTTGGCCTTGGACTGCGGTCCTTCGCCCCGGCCCGGAAGATGATCGAGGCGGGGCTCCCCGTGGCCCTCGCCACCGACTGCAACCCGGGGACCTCGCCCAGCGAGTCGATGCCCTTCGCCATGTCGCTCGCCTGCACGCAACTCCGCCTGACCCCGGCAGAGGCCCTCACCGCGGCCACCCAGAACGCCGCCGCCGCCCTCGCCCTCGCCCACGAGATCGGCAGCCTCGCCCCGGGGAAGCGGGCCGATCTCGTGATCTGGAAGGTGGACGACCCCCGGGCCATCCCGTTTCATGCCGGGGTGAATCTCGTGGAGGGGGTGATTCTCAACGGTCTGCCGTCCTCTGCGAGTCCGAACTCAGCCGGCAACCCGCAGATTCGATCTTGAAGGTCCGCCAGTTCTAACCGGTGCTCCGAGCCGACAGTCGTCCTTGACCCCGCCCATTTCCGTCCTTACAATCGTCACGGCCCCTCTCGGGCCCTGAGTCATATCCGATCGGGAATCGAAAGCGTCTCCGGTTCGTCAGACTTCGCCTGCAGCGCGCGAAAGCGCGCAGACAGGTGTGAAAGGTCCGGGTTCTCGGAGCGCGTCCCTGGGCGCAGAGGCGTCGGTTGCATTGACTTCCGTCCGTTGCTGTTGTTTCTGTCGTTGTTGTTGCTTCTTCCCCAACATTCGTGAGATTCGTGGTTGCCTCGTCGGATGGACGGGAAGCGCAGAATTTGACCAGATGAGCCCTGTTGTTGCCGTTGTTGTTGCTGTTGTTGTCGTTGTTGCTGTTGTTGTCGTTGTTGCTGTTGCTGTTCCCACTCCTTAATTCGCGTAATTCGCGTAATTCGCGGTCCCCCCCCTCGCGGTTGGTCACACGTGCGTTTCAGTCCGGACCGGTTCGGACCGATATAGGTCTTGGCCCGCACCTGTCCCCACGGCCGGACGGGAAGGGGGGATCGACGGAGGCCGCGCAAGGAGTCGTATCATGTCGAAGGAATGGAGAGCCGATTCGCGGAACCCGGAACGGCATCTCGACCCGCTGGGCGCCGGAGTGGAGCCCTGGAACGGGTCGCTGGGACCGCTCGAAGACGACACCTTTCATGCCACCCTGACGGAGGACCCGCCGGCCATTGCCCCGAGGCTCACCCCTCCTGAGCAGGTGGCGGCTGGGGCTCGACGGATCGGGCGCGTCTCGCGGCGGTAGAATCCGGTCAACGAGGAAGGGGGTTCAGCTTCGGGCCGGGACGATCTCCCGGCCCGGGTTGTTTCTGCAGGACGATGGCGGCATTCTGCCCGCCGAAACCAAAAGACGCCGAGAGCGCCGTTTGCAAGTCCGCGCGGCGCGAGGATCCCGCCACGAGGTCCAGCCCGGCGCAGGCCGGATCGGGACGCTCCAGAGTGGCTGTCGGGGGGATCACTCCGTATCGGAGGGCCAGGAGCGATATCACCGCCTCCACCCCGCCCGCTCCGCCGAGACAGTGGCCCGTCATCGACTTCGTGGAGCTCACCGGGAGGCGTTCCAGCGCGCCGGCGAAGACCGTCCTCAAGGCCACGGCCTCCATCAGATCGTTCGACGGCGTTCCGGTGCCGTGGGCATTGACGTAGTCGACGCGTTCCGGTGAAAGTGCGGCCGACTCAAGCGCGGCCCTCATGGCGGCCGCGGCCCCGGCGCCCGAGGGGTCAGGCCGGGTGAGGTGGAAGGCATCTCCGGCCTCCCCGTACCCGGCGAGGGAGACTGGCGGGAAGGGGGGCCGCGGCGCCGCTTCCGCGGCGCACTCCAATGGCGCCGCTCGCGCGGCGCGCTCCAGGACGAGGACTCCCGCCCCCTCGCCGAGCAGCATGCCGGTTCGCCCGGCGTCGAACGGGCGACAGACACCGTCGCGGGCGAGAAGCTGGAGCGATCCGAACCCGGCGTGCGTGAACGGACAGAGCGGATCGTAGCCGCCGGCGATCGCGAGGTCGATCTCGCCGGCGGCGATGAGTCGCGCCGCGAGGCCGATCGCGTGGGTCCCCGAGGCGCAGGCGTTCGAGATCGCGAGTTGCAACCCTTCGCACCCGAAGGCCGCCGCGAGGCGGTCGATCTGGGTCCCTGGGAGGTAGTCCCGCAGGAGGCTGAGGCGCGCGCGGCCGGGAGGGCGACGAGCCCGCTCCTCGAGGTAGGCCAGTCCCCGGTTCATCCCTCCAAGCGTGGTGCCGAGAATGCAGGCGCGGCGATTCGGAGGGGGAGGAGGCCGTTCACCGCGCGCGAGTGAGGCCTCCTCCCAGGCCTCGCGCATCGCCACCAGGGCGAGCAGGGTGCCCCGGTCGCAGCGCCGCCACCCGGGATCCTCGCGGAGCTCCGCCGGGGGGAAGTCCGGGACCTCGCCGGCGACCCGAACCCCGAAGGGCGCGGAGTCGAAGGCGGTGATTGGTCGGACGCCGATCCGGCCCTCGCGCAGCGAGGCGAGTGTCTCCGCCTGTCCGCGGCCGATGGCGGAGATGATTCCGGCGCCGGTGATGACGACCTGGGTGGAGGGTGGGCGATTCATTCGGGGCTCGCTATGTCTACTGTCACCGATCGTGGAAGTCGTGTCGCAAACATGGCGCCGAAGCGGAGATAGACCGAGTCCCTGAGTAGCGACCGCTCGGCGCCGTTTGCCGAGCGGTCGCGTATCGAAGCGACGGTTGACGCGAGCGGCGCTTCGTCTCCGGGCCCGCCCTTCGATACGCCCTCCTCGGTCGCCGGAGCCGGCCCTGAGCTTGCCGAAGGGGCGACCGAGGAGGGCTACGCGGAGGAGATCCACACCCAGCCACTCGCCGAACAGGCGCTGAAGGATCACCGGCTCCGACGGGCCACCACGGAGCGATACAGCGCCTCGTGCGATTCCACCACCCGATCCACCGTGTACTCCCGCCGGACCAGATCGAGCGCCCGCCCCGCCCGGGCGGCGGACTCCTCAGGTCGCGTCAGCGACTCTACAATCGATTCCGCCAAACCGATCGGGTCCTCCGGTAGAGCGGGCCAGCCGGTCTCGCCCCCCCGCAGGAGTTCCGCGCTTCCGTCCGCGGCGGTGGCGACGACCGGGACGCCGAGGGCGAAGGCCTCCAGAATCGAGAGCGGAAGCCCCTCCCAGCGCGAGGGGAGGCAGAAGAGATCCGCCGACGCGAGGAGGTCGGCGGCATCGGCCCGCCACCCCAGCCAGCGCACGGCGTCCGCCACCCTCCATCGTTCCGCAAGCCGGGAGAGAGGCTCCCGCTCCGGACCGTCCCCGGCGATCGCAAAAAAAACATCGGGGAGACGGCGGCGGACGTCTGGGATCGCCTGGATGAGGATGTCGATGCCCTTCTGACGGTGGAGTCGGCCGAGCGTGAGGACGAGCCGGACCCCGTCGGGCACGCCGAGGGCGCGTCGAGTCGACGCCACGGCGCCGCCGGCGAGGCGCGCCGCGCCGGGCGGGATCGATACCGGGTTCGGAATCACCCGGCACTTTCCGCGCGGGATTCCCGCGCATCGGACCGCCCAGTCGCGGACCGCCCCGCTGACGCACACCACCCCGTCGCTCAGGCTCTGCGTGAGCCCGTCCAAGAGCGGGTGCCATCTCCGCTCGCGCTCGCAGACCTGGATCGTGCTGACAACCCGCGGTCCATTCCCTGGGCCGGCCCGCGCCAGCGGGCCGCGCGAGGCCAGTCTGCCGACCAGCGTGGCATGGAAGAGATGCGTGTGCAGAATGTCCGGACGTCGCTCCCGAAGGAGCCGGCGCACCCGGGCGATCGCCCCCGCATCCCGGGCCCCGCGCATTCCGATCGTGTGGACCGGAATCCTTTCCCGCGCGAGCCGCTCTCCGATCGGCCCGGGCCCGCGGAGGCTCGCGACTTCAACCTCGTGTCCGCGACCTCTGCTGCCGGAGGCGAGCAGGGCCATCGCCGTCTCGGCCCCGCCGACTTCGAGCTCCGTAATGAGGTGGAGGATGCGCATCGGACAGCATTGTAGCGTCTCCACCCCGGCCGCTCACTATTTCAGGCGATGGCGGCGAGGAGCAGGAGGTCCTGCCGGATGTGTCCCGACTCTGACGCATCATCACCTGAAGAGTTCCCCCTGCCCGATTTAAGTTGCCTGTCATCCCGTCGGTGATAGAATCGCGAGCCGCCGTGCTCCCTTGCGGGACGCCGGCCGCCAACGGCATGGAGGATGATCGATGGAGGACCGCATCGCCCTCGGGATGATCGAGACTCGCGGCTATGTCGGCGCCGTCGAGGCCGCCGATGCCATGGTCAAGGCGGCCAAGGTGATCTGCATCGGCCGGGAGCAGGTTGGAGGCGGATTCAACACGGTCATGGTGCGGGGGGAGGTGGGGGCGGTCAAGGCGGCCGTGGATGCGGGGACCCTCGCGGCGAAGCGGGTGGGCGAGCTGGTTGCGACCCACGTGATCCCGAAGCCGGACGAGCAGGTGGAATCGGTCCTGCCGCCCCTCTCCATCCAGTGGGTCCCGCCGTGGGGGGGGAAGGGGACCCGTCCGACTCCCCGTGCGGCCGACCTGGAGCAGATGACCGTCGTCGAATTGCGAACTCTCGCCCGTCAGACGCCCGGCATCGGTCTCTCCGGACGCGATATCGCGAGCGCCAACCGCGAGACGATTCTCGCCGCCATACGAAAGGCGCTGGGGATGGGGGAGGACAGGGGGGGGACCGACGGAAAAACGTAAAACGTAAAACGTAAACAGAAGAAGAAGCAGACTGAAACGCGAGACGCGTGCAGAGGCAACAGAGGAAGCAGCAACAACAGAAGAGACAGCAACAACTGAAGAAACAGCAACAACTGAAGAAACAGCAACAACTGAAGAAACAGCAGAAGAGTAAGAGACATCGACGCGAGAGTGACAACAGCTGGTTGGGGGCGGGAGGGGGTCATGGAGTATTCGGAATGGGAGAAGACGGTCCCGTCAGGGATTCGGGACGACACTCTGTGGAAGATGAGGGCGTACCGATTGGCTCTCTACTTGTCCGACGAATCCTGGCCTGATGTCACGAGACTGTGTGAGGATCCCCGCACGCGCGACGATGCCGATCAACTGCACCGGGCGGTCGGTTCCATCGGCGCGAATCTGGCGGAGGGCTATTCACGTCCTACGGGGCGAGATCGGGCCCGCTTCTATGAGTATTCCCTCGGTTCCGCCCGTGAGTCGAGAGACTGGTACTACAAGGTGCGTCACGTGCTGGGAGCGGATGTCACGACCTTGCGCCTCTCGCAATGTGTCGAGATCATCCGTCTTCTGCTCACAATGATCCCACAGCAACGAGGTGATGTACTGCGCGACGCTGTCGCTGAATATGGCTTTCCCGGTTCCGGTGAGGACATCGCATCCTCTGCGTCCTAGACCCTCCCGGTGTCCCGTCTCTCGTTCTCTTCTTCTTACGTCTTGCCGTCCGTCCCTCATCCTCTTCTTCTTAGGTTTTTACGTTTTACGTTTTTCCGTCCGTCCCTCATCCTCTTCTTCTTACGTTTTACGTTTTACGTTTTTCCGTTCGCCCCGCATCTCGCCATGGATCCCGACCTCCAAGCGTTGCAGGACGTCCGAGACTGCGTGAAACGCGCCGCCGCCGCGCAGGAGCGGCTCAACACCCTCTCGCAGGCGGAAGTGGATCGCATCGTGGGCGCCATGTGCGCTGCCGGGGAGGCCCAGGCGGAGGCGCTTGCGCGGATCGCCGTCGAAGACACGAAGATGGGCCGGGTGGTCAGCAAGACGGAAAAGAACCTCGTCTGCACCCGGGATCTCTGGCGCGCGATCAAGGACATGCCCACCGTCGGGGTGGTCCGGCGCGACGACGCGAACAAGGTCTACGAGATCGCCGAACCCGTGGGCGTCATCGCCGCCATCATCCCCACCACGAACCCCACCTCCACCGCGCTCTACAAGGCGATCATCGCGCTCAAGGCACGGAACGCCGTCGTGGTTTCGCCGCATCCCCGGGCGGTCAAGTGCATCCAGGCGGCGTTGAAGGTGGTGTACGACGCCGCCCGCGGGGCCGGCGCCCCCGAGGGCAGCATCGAGTGCCTCACGCGCGTCACGCTCGAGGCGACCAACGCCCTCATGCGGAATCGCGACGTGAAGCTGATTCTCTCCACCGGGGGCGAGGCCATCGTCCACGCGGCCTACTCGAGCGGGACGCCCTCGCTCGGCGTCGGACCCGGAAATGTCCCGGTGTTTATCGAGCGGACGGCGAATCTCTCCACGGCCGTGGAGCGCATCCTCGCGAGCAAGAACTTCGACTACGGGACGGTCTGCGCCTCCGAGCAGGCGCTGATCCTCGACGCTCCGATCAGGGACGCCGCGCTCGCCGAGTTCCGGAAGCAGAAGGCGTACCTCGTCGGCCCCGAGGAGCGGAAGAGGCTCGAATCGGTCGTGATCCGGGGCAGCCTGATGAACCCCGACGTCGTGGGGCAGTCGCCCGCCACGATCGCGAAGATGGCCGGGTTCAGCGTCCCGGACGACACGAGCATCCTTCTCGCGGAGTGCGGGGCGGTGGGGAGGGAGTGGCCGCTCTCGCGCGAGAAGCTCTGTCCGATCCTGGCCGTCTACACGGAGGACGGCTGGCGCAAGGCGTGCGAGCGCTGCATCGAGGTCCTGGAGTTCGGCGGTCTGGGGCACACCCTCGTGATCCACTCCACCGACGAGCGGATCATCATGGAATTCGCGCTCAAGAAGCCGACCTTCCGCGTCCTCGTGAACTCGCCGGCCAGTCAGGGCGCGGTGGGATTCGGGACGGGGCTGTTCCCCGCGATGACGCTCGGCTGCGGGACCTACGGCGGCAACATCACGTCGGACAACATCAGTCCGAAGAATCTGCTGAACATCAAACGGATGGCGGTCTGGAAGGCCGATCCGTTCCGTCCAAGCGGCGGGATCGTCGCGGCCGCCGTGGGGGCCTCGACGGTGGCGGAAGCCGCCCTTCCGCCCGCCCCTCCGCCCGGGGCGAAGCCGATGGAGGCGGCCATCTGCGGGGTGTGTCCGAGGAACAGGTCGCTGGAAGACTTGATACGCGAGGCCGTGGGGAAAACGTAAAACGTGAGAAGAAACGGAAGCAGTGGAAGAAACGGAAGCAGCAGAAGAAACGGAAACGGAGGAAACAGAAACAGAAGAAACAGGAACATGAGAAACAGACGCTCGTCCGTCTCCTTGTCATTTCTGTTTCTTACGTTTCACGTTTTACGTTTTTCCGTCCGGCCGTCTCTTGCGGTTTTGGTCTCTTACGTTTTACGTTTCACGTTTTTCCGTTCGCCCCAGTGATTTCTGATTCCCCGGAGGTGCTGCATGAGCCGGATCGCACTCGGACTGATCGAGACGAAGGGACTGGTGGGCTCGATCGAGGCGGCGGACGCGATGGTGAAGGCCGCGAAGGTGACGCTCATCGGGAAGGAAGTGATCGGCGGCGGCTACGTGACGGTGATGGTGCGGGGCGAAGTCGGCGCGGTGAAGGCCGCGGTCGACGCCGGCGCCGCCGCGTCCAAGCGTGTCGGTGAGCTGGTCTCCGTCCACGTTATCCCGCGTCCGCACTCGGAGGTGGAGCAGATCCTGCCCCAGAGTTCAAGCTGGAAGCGGGAGGCGGAGGAATGAGGGAACGACGAGTGACCAAATGACGGAATGAGGATCGCCGGGAAGTCCGTCATTCGACATCGCTCATTCGTCATCCCGGCCGAGAAGAGACTCCGGCCCAGAGAAACCCGCATCAGGGGTAAGAGCCATGGTCGACCTCCGAACCTACGTCTTTCTGGACTCCCTCCAGCCCCAGCTCACCGCCTACATCTGCACGACGGCCAAGGGGTATCTGCCCGTCACCGGCGACGCCTCGCTCTGGACGGAAATCGCGCCCGGGATCGCAATCAACCGCGTCACTGACGTGGCGATCAAGAAGACCCAGGTGCGTCCCGCCGTGCAGGTGGTCGAGCGCGCCTACGGGCTCCTGGAGGTGCACCACAAGTCGCAGGCCGAGGTGCTGTCGGCGGGCGCCCATGTGCTGAAATACCTCGAGGTCCGGGAACAGGACCGGCTCAAGCCCGCCGTGCTCTCCAGCGAGATCATCACGCGCGTGGACGACTATCAGGCGATGCTGATCAACCGCAACCGCTACGGGAACATGTTCCTCGCCGGGCAGACGCTCTACATCCTCGAGTGCCATCCCGCCGGGTACGCGGTTCTCGCCGCCAACGAGGCCGAGAAGGCCGCGCCCGTCCAGCTCATCGATGTGCGTCCGTACGGTGCGTTCGGCCGTCTTTATCTCGGCGGGACCGAGTCGGTCATCGCCGAGGGGGCGAAGGCCGCCGTCAAGGCCCTGCAGTCCGTGGAAGGTCGTGAGAACAAGCAGGGAGAGGCGAACCGGTAGCCATGCCCAACCTCCTGATCCTCGGCGCCGCCGGAAAAGACTTCCACGTCTTCAACACCTGCTATCGTCATCGCGACGACGTCCGGGTCGTGGCCTTCACCGCCACGCAGATCCCCGACATCGCCGGGAGATGCTACCCGCCTCAACTGGCCGGCCCGCGCTACCCCTCGGGGATTCCCATTCACCCCGAAGAGGAGTTTGTGGACCTCATCCGCCGGCATCATGTCGATGAGGTGGTTTTCTCCTACAGCGACGTTTCCTACGAACAAACCGAGGAGCGACGCCGGAAGGCGGAGGCCGCCGGGGCGAGGTTCTCGCTCGCGCCGGTCGAGGAACAGATGCTCCGCTCCACGAAGAAGGTGGTGGCGGTCTGCGCCGTGCGGACCGGTTCGGGGAAGAGCCAGACCAGCCGCCGCGTGGCGGACATCCTCCGGGCCCGGGGACGCCGCGTCTCGGTCATGCGTCACCCGATGCCGTACGGCGACCTTCTCGCCCAGGAGGTCCAGCGGTTCGCGACGATCGAGGACCTCGAGCGGCAGAAGTGCACGATCGAGGAGATGGAGGAATTCGAGCCGCATCTGAAGCGCGGCTCGGTGGTCTTCGCGGGGGTTGATTACGAGAAAGTTCTGCGCGCCGCGGAGGCGGAGTCGGATGTGGTGCTCTGGGACGGCGGGAACAACGACACGCCGTTCGTCAGGCCGGACCTCTGGATCTGCGTGGCCGATCCCCTCCGTCCGGGGCACGAACTCACGTTCTACCCCGGCCGCGTGAATTTCGATCTCGCGCACGCGATCGTCGTGAACAAGTGCGATTCGGCGAAGCCCGCCGACATCGAATCCGTGATCGCCAACGCCCGGCAGCGGAACCCGAAGGCGGCGATCGTGCGGGCCAACTCGCCCATCTTCTGCGAGCAGGCCGACGCGATCCGCGGGAAGCGGGTGCTCTGCGTCGAGGACGGTCCCACGCTGACCCACGGCCACATGACGTTCGGGGCCGGGGTGGTGGCGGCGAAGAAGTTCGGCGCCGCGGCGCTCGTGGACCCGAGGCCGTTCGTGACGGGCCGGATCGCCGAGACCTTCCGCCTCTATCCGAAGATCGGCACGCTGCTCCCCGCCATGGGGTACGGCCGTCAGCAGATGGAGGACCTCGCGGCCACCATCAACCGGTGCGACGCCGACCTCGTGATCGTCGCGACCCCGATCGACCTGGCCCGCATCGTGAGGATCGAGAAGCCGTCGGTGCGGGTGACGTACGAACTGGAGGAGATCGGGAAGCCGGGGATCGCAGAGTTGCTGGCGGGTTTCTGACGCAAGAACGTAAGACGCAAAACGTAAGAAGAAGAGGAAGCGGGAGCCTGATCCGTTTCTTCTTCTCCGTTGTTCGATCACCGTTTCTTCCTTTGTTTCCGTTTCTTCTTACGTTTCACGTTTTACGTTTTTCCGCTCGTCCCCAGGAGTTGCCCGTGTCCTCGATCTCGAAACGCGTCCGCAACGTCGTCACCCCGACCCTCGGATGGGATTCGGACCTCGTCGCCCTCCGGAGCGACGGGCTGCACGTGAAGTGCGACGACGGAAAGACCTACCTTGACTTCGCCTCCGGCGTGGCGGTGCTCAACATCGGCCACCGGCCGAAGCGGGTCGTGGCCGCCGTCCACAAGCAGGTGGACACCTTCATCCACTCCGGATGCGTGTTCATGTACGAGTCGATCGCCGCGCTGGGCGAGCGGATGGCCAGAATCTGCCCGGGCGACATCGACATGTTTTTCTTCTCGAACTCCGGCGCGGAGGCGGTCGAGGGGAGCATCAAGCTGGCCAAGTACGTCACGAACCGCCAGGGGATCATCACCTTCCGCGGGGCGTTCCACGGCCGCACGCTGGGATGCGTGTCGCTGACCAGTTCGAACGCGAAGTACCGCCGGCATTATCATCCGCTTCTCGCCTCCGTCTACCGCGTGCCGTTTCCCTACTCCTACCGGTGCCCGTACGGACACACCTCCGACGAGTGCGCCGACGAGTCGCTGGCCGCGCTCGACACGGTGTTCCGCCACGAGATCTATCCCGAGGAA
>JACPTZ010000086.1 GCA_016192525.1 Planctomycetota bacterium | reverse complement strand
TGTGCTGGTAAGCTAGGAGTTGATTTGCGGAGTCGCCATTTGATTACACCGTTCACCAACCATCCCCGCATCGGATATTTTTCGATGGAGATCGCGCTCGCCCCCGACATCCCGACCTACAGCGGCGGGCTCGGCGTTCTCGCCGGCGACACACTGCGATCGGCCGCGGATCTGCGGCTGCCGCTCTACCGCTACCTCGGCGGCGTCAACGCGCTCACCCTTCCGGTTCCGCTCATGAACATCATCAACGGCGGGGCGCATGCGGACAACTCGATCGACTTCCAGGAGTACATGATCGCCCCCGTCGGCGCCGAGTCCTTCTCCGAGGGGATCCGGATGGGGATCGAGGTCTTTCACGCCCTGAAAAAGGTGCTGAAGGACCGGAAGCAGGTCACCTCCGTCGGCGACGAGGGCGGCTTCGCCCCCAGCCTCAAGGACAACGAGGAGCCGCTTCAGGTCATCGTCGAGGCGATCGACCGCGCCGGCTTCGAGGCGGGGGAGGACGTGGTGCTGGCGATGGACGTCGCCGCCAGCGAGTTCTACGAGGACGGGAAATACGTGTTCAAGAAGTCGGACCGCTCCGGGCACACCTCGCGGGAGATGATCGACCTGTATCTCTCCTGGGTCGAGAAGTACCCGATCGTCTCGATCGAGGACGGGCTCGCCGAGGGGGACTGGAAGGGCTGGCGGCTGATGACGAAGGCGCTCGGGCGCCGCGTGCAGCTCGTGGGCGACGACCTGTTCGTGACGAACACCGAGATCCTGCGGCAGGGGATCGAGGAGGACGTCGCGAACTCGATCCTCATCAAGCTCAATCAGATCGGCTCGCTGACGGAGACGTTCGACGCGATCGAGATGGCCCATGAGGCGGGCTACCGTACGATCATCTCTCACCGCTCGGGCGAGACGGAAGACGCCTTCATCGCGGACCTGGCGGTGGCGGCCAATGCCGGCCAGATCAAGACCGGCTCGGGAAGCCGGACCGACCGGGTCGCGAAGTACAATCAGCTGCTGCGGATCGAGGAGGAACTCGGCGCCCGCGCGCGCTACCTCGGCGCCCACGCGTTCGACTATGTCGAGCGGCGGGCTCAGCCCGGCAGATCAAGCCGTCCGCCCTGAGCGAGGCGGTCGGTTGTTTCGACCGCCGAGTCGAAGGGCGACACGGTGTTCCGGTCCGGCCCTTCTACTCGCCGGCCGGACGGAGGCCGGCTCGCTCAGGGCGGACGGTTTTCCGGGGAGACGCACCTCCCGTTCATGAATAGTCCGGGCTAGGCCCCGAGCAGGCCCCGCAGCACGTGCTGCGAGGCCGTAACGGGGGGCCAGCCATGACGGCGGGGCACCCCTGCCTGAGTCGCCCCTGCAAGGGCTCGTCCTTCCGAGACAGGCCATGTTCCTGGCCTGCAGTACGTCAATGCCTGTCTTGGGTTGGCTACCTGTTGTTCCCCCCTCCCCGGAGGGGAGGGGGTAGGGGGAGGGGCGCGGCGCTCCCCCGCGCCGGCCGGTGCCCCCCGCTCCTCCCCGGTGCTGCGCGGTCGCAAGGTTCCGTCGGGAATCAGCCCCCATGCCCCCTCGCCCCCGTCCGATCGTCCTCGCCATCCTCGACGGCTGGGGGAACAGCCCCCATCGCGACGGAAACGCCATCCGACTCGCCCGCACTCCCACGTTCGACCGTCTCAACGCCGAGGCGCCGCAGACGGCCATTGACGCCTCCGGCCACGCCGTCGGCCTTCCGCGCGGCCTCATGGGCAACTCCGAAGTGGGTCACATGAACATCGGGGCGGGTCGACGCGTCTGGCAGGAGATCACCCGCATCGATTCCTCCATCGAGGACGGCTCCTTCTTCCGCAAGGACGCCTTCCTCGCCGCCATGAAGCATGCGCGCGAGGGGGGGGACTCGCTGCACCTCATGGGGCTGGTCTCCGACGGCGGCGTCCACTCGATGGACCGCCACATCCACGCCCTGCTCGACATGGCGAAGCAGCAGGGGTTGCCGCCCGATCGCGTCTTTCTGCACGCCCTGCTTGACGGCAGGGACACGCCCCCGACCAGCGGGGTGGGGCACGTCCGGGGGGTGGTCGAGAAGATGAAGGCGATCGGGCTGGGACGGGTGGTCACGATTTCCGGCCGCTACTGGGGGATGGACCGGGACCAGCGCTGGGACCGGGTCCAGAAGTTCTACGACTGCCTCACGCTCGGGGAGGGGGTTCACGAGTCCGATCCGCTCTCCGCCGTGGAGTCCGCCTACGGACGCGGGGAGACGGACGAGTTCATCAAGCCGATTGCGATCTGCGACGCCTCGGGCCGGCCGCTGGGCCGGATCCTCGACGGAGACGCCGTCCTCTTGTTCAACTTTCGGGCCGACCGGGCGCGGGAGATCTCCCGCTGCTTCTTCCAGCGCGACTTCGCCGCCTTCGCCCGGCGGGCCTGGCCGCAGGTCTTCTATGCCGGCATGACCCAGTACGAGGAGAGTTTCCCCTTCCCGGTGGCGTTCCGGCCGCAATCGCTCAAGCGCATCTTCGCCGAGATTCTCGCCGAGCGTGACCTCTCCCAGCTCAGGATCGCGGAGACGGAGAAGTACGCCCATGTCACCTACTTCTTCAACGGCGGCGAGGAGAAACCGTTCCCCCGGGAGGAGCGGATCCTGGTGCCCTCCCCGAAGGTGGCCACCTACGACCTCCAGCCGGAGATGAGCGCCCCGGAGGTGACGAAGCGGCTCGTGGCCTCCATCGACGCCGGGACGTTCGACGCGGTCGTCGTCAACTACGCGAACGGCGACATGGTGGGACACACCGGGGTTCTCGACGCCGGGGTGCGGGCGGTTGAGACCGTGGACTGGGCCGTGGGGGAGGTCTGGACCGCCGTCCGCCGTCGCGGAGGCGTTCTGGTCATTACCGCGGATCACGGCAACTGCGAACAGATGATCGATCCGGCCACCGGCCAGCCGCACACCGCCCACACGACGAACCTGGTGCCGTTCTATGTGGCCGACGGCCCGGCCGGAATCCGGCTGCGCGACGGGGGGCGGCTCTGCGACGTCATTCCGACTCTGATGGAGCTCATGGGACTCGACCCGCCGGAGGAGATGGATGGTCGGTCGTTGATCGTACCGGCGAAGGAGAATGCGGCGAGCAGCGACAGGTAGGGGGAATCGTTCTGGAGTACCGGCGTGCTCCGGGTGGCGCGGGCGGCTTGTCCGCAGAGGCGCGCGCGCCGCCTTCCGACCGGAGTGCGCCGCGGAAGCGGCCTGGAGTGCGCCGCGGAAGCGGCGCCCTGCGGCTTGTCGCGTGGATCACTAGCCCGGATTATTCATGAATGGAGCACCGTAGCCCCGAGTAGCGGCCCGCAGGCCGCGTAACGAGGGGCGGGCCAGGCAAATGAGTCCCGCGCGCAGGGCCGGCCCCTCGTTACGGCCCCGCAGCACGTGCTGCGGGGCCTACTCGGGGCCTCGGGAATCCGCTGGAACGCTCCCTCGTACGGGAATGCGCAAGAACTGATGAATAATCCGGGCTAGGCCTGCGCCGACGCCGGCGGCGTGGGAGCCGCAGCGCCCGCCGGGGGAGGGGAGGGGGGAGCGGCGGCCGCCGGTTCCGCATCTGGATTGTCGGGCACTTCGGTCTGAGGCTGACCCTGCTGGGCGAGATAGTCCGATCGCGCCTCGAGGCACATGGCTGCATAGCGCATGAGCCACTTCTGCTCCTTGTCCGGAATCCGGAGCCGTCCGGAGGTCACCCGCTGCTTCATCTGGACGAGGACGCTGGCGGTCTTCGTCGCCGTCGTGAGGTCGTGATAGTGCAGCGCCAGTTTCACGATGCGATAGAGGCTGCGGTACTTGGCCGCGCCCTTGCCGTGGACCTCGCCGCTCTTCAGCGACTCGAGGGCGTCCCGAAGGAAGGCCTCCTCCCGGGCGGGGTCGTGGAGTTCCCGGGCCAACTGGGCGGAGGCCAGCTGATTCTCCGCGATGATCAGGATGTAATGCCCGTACCGTTCCGGGCTGGAGGCGTAGATGGAGCGCATCGAGGCGTTCGCCAGCTCGTACGCCACGATGGCGTCCTCCAGGCTACGGTGTGAGGCGAAGAGGGCGTTCCCCCGGCGGGCGATCGCGGTGCGCTCCGGGCGTCCGTCCAGGACGGCCCGAATCGTCTTCGGCGACGGGTTCCACAACTCGAAGGTCTTGTCGCTGGTGGGGCTCTTCACAATGAAGTGCTGCTCCGCGGTGGAGGCGAAGTAGCACTGCGGACAGATCTGCACGGCGACGGAGATGATATTGACGGGGTCCTGGTTCTTCGTCGCGCCGATGCTGAACTTGACCAGATACTCGTTCTCATCGACCCGCTGCGTGTTGGGCCGGAGGAGATGAGTCGTAAAGGGGGTGGCGTCGTCGTGGAACCCGCACGTGAACTGCTTGCCGATCAGCGAGTTGTTCTTTCCGCCGTTCGCCTGAATGGCGCGCTGCTCCGACTGGAGCCGGTAGTGGAAGTCTTCGAGGTGGTGGAACTGGAGGAGATCGGGAAACTCGAGCTTGCGCTCCGCGGCATAGGCCAGGAACCGCTCAACGGTTCCCGACTCGACGAAGACCATCTCGAGCACTTTGCGGAGCAGCGTCTCGCGTTGTTCCAAGGATGAGGCTCCTGGTGGGCCGCTCGCGATCCCCGCCGTATGATACCGGCGGGTGCGGGGGGAGTGCAAGAGTTGACGGGGGGAAAAGGAGAGATCATGGACGTCTGGCTGATGCGACACGGGATCGCCGAAGACGCGGCGCCGTCCGGAGGCGGGGACTTCGCCCGGAAATTGACCGACGAGGGCCGCGAGAAGTCCCGCGCCATGGGAAGGGCCCTGGCCGCCCTGGAGGCGGGGCCGGACGCGATTTTCTCCAGTCCGCTCGTCCGGGCGCTCCAGACGGCGGAGGCGGTTCGGGCGGTCCTGGACGGCCCGGAGGTGGTGAGGTGGGAATCGCTCGAGCCCTCCGCGGACCCGCGAGCGGCGACCGCGGCCCTGGCCGGACTTCGCGGAATGAAGCGTGTCTGTCTCGTCGGACACGAACCTCATCTGGGGCGCCTGGCGAGCCATCTCCTCACGGGGTCGGCCGCCGTCCGGATCGAGTTCAAGAAAACGGCGCTGCTCGCCGTCTCGTTCATCGGTCCCCCCGCGGCGGGGAAGGGGACTCTGGTCGGATTCGTGGCTCCCGGATGGGTGAGGAGACTCGCCGAGGTTCGCGGGGATTGACCCCTCAATTCCTTTGACTCCCCCCGCCGCGAGGTCTACCATTCCGTTTCCCATGCGCACCGCCCCGAACGACACCCTGCCCGTCCCCCGATGAATCGCGCCCTCCAATTCTACCGCTCCACCCTCGGCAAGAAAGTCGTGATGGCCGTCACGGGCGTGGTCCTGCTGGGCTTCCTCGTCGGCCACGTAGCGGGCAATCTGCTCGTCTTCGCCGGGGCGAAGAAACTGGACGACTACGCCCACTTCCTGAAGGCCAACCTCGGCCTGCTCTGGGGGACCCGCTGCGTTCTGCTGGTCTGCGTCACGCTCCACATCCTGACGGCGATCGAACTCTGGCTGACGAACCGGCGCGCCCGGCCGATCCCCTACGGGGAGACGGACGTCCTCCAGATGGGGCTGGGGGCGCGGACCATGATGATTACGGGACCGCTCATCGCCGTTTTCGTCGTTTACCACCTTCTGCATTTCACCCTGGGCACGGTGCATCCGAGCGGGGCGCAGTTCGACGCCACGACCGTGTACGCCAATGTGGTCACCGGATTTCAGGTGGGCTGGACGTCTCTCATGTACATCGCCGTCATGCTGCTGCTCGGGCTCCACCTGGTGCACGGAGTCTGGAGCATGTTCCAGACGGCGGGCGTCAGTCATCCGGTGTATACGCCGCTGCTCCGCCGGCTGGCGGTGGCGGTCTCGATCCTGATCGCGCTCGGATTCATCGCCATCCCGGCGGCGGTGCTGCTCGGGTGGGTGAACCTCGCGGGGGCCTAGACACCCGTGGAACTGAAGTCCAACATCCCGTCCGGACCGCTCGAGAAGAAGTGGGAGAAGCACCGCTTCGACATGAAGCTGGTGAACCCCGCCAACAAGCGGAAGTACGCGCTCATCATGGTCGGGTCCGGACTCGCCGGGGCCTCCGGGGCCGCCACGCTGGCGGAACTCGGATACGACGTGAAGTGTTTCTGCTATCAGGATTCGCCCCGCCGCGCCCACAGCATCGCGGCCCAGGGCGGCATCAACGCCTCGAAGAACTACCAGAACGACGGCGATTCCACCTTCCGCCTCTTCTACGACACGATCAAGGGCGGCGATTACCGCGCCCGCGAAGCCAACGTCTACCGCCTCGCGGAAGTCAGCGTGAACATCATCGACCAGTGCGTGGCCCAGGGAGTTCCGTTCGCCCGGGAGTACGGCGGCACGCTGGCGAACCGGTCCTTCGGCGGCGCCCAGGTTTCGCGCACCTTCTACGCCCGAGGCCAGACGGGTCAGCAGCTTCTTCTGGGCGCCTATCAGGCGCTGGAACGCCAGATCGGGGCCGGCCAGGTCCACATGTTTCCCCGGCACGAGATGCTCGACCTGATCGTCATCGACGGTCGGGCGAGGGGGATCGTGACGCGGGATCTGATCACGGGCACGATCGAGTCGCACCTGGCCGACGCGGTCATCCTCGCGACCGGCGGGTACGGAAACCTGTTCTACCTCTCGACGAACGCGAAGAACTGCAACGCCTCGGCGATCTGGCGGGCCTACAAGCGCGGCGCCGCCCTCGCCAATCCGTGCTATACGCAGATCCACCCCACCTGCATCCCGGTCACCGGCGAACATCAATCGAAGCTCACCCTGATGAGCGAGTCGCTCCGGAACGACGGCCGCATCTGGGTCCCGGCGCAGAAGGGGGACAAGCGCCGGCCGGATCTGATCCCGGAGACGGAGCGCGATTACTACCTCGAGCGGAAGTACCCCAGCTTCGGCAATCTGGTCCCGCGCGACGTCGCCTCGCGGAACGCCAAGGCGGTCTGCGACGAGGGTCGCGGGGTGGGCGAAGCCGGCTACGGCGTCTATCTGGATTTTGCGGACGCCATCCGGCGGCTCGGCGAGGACGCCATCCGCGAGAAATACGGCAACCTCTTCGACATGTACGAGCGGATCACCGACGAGAATCCCTATAAGGTTCCCATGCGGATCTACCCGGCCATTCACTACACGATGGGCGGGACGTGGGTCGACTACAACCTGATGAGCACGATCCCCGGGCTCTTCGTGCTCGGGGAGGCGAATTTCTCCGATCACGGCGCGAACCGGCTCGGGGCGAGCGCCCTGATGCAGGGACTGGCGGATGGCTATTTCATCCTCCCCTACACGGTGGGGCACTACCTCGCCCAGGGGAAGCCGGCCAGAGTGGCCGCGGACCATCCGGAGGTGCGCCGGGTGGAATCGGAGGTGCGGGAGGGGATCCAGCGGCTCCTGGCGGTGAAGGGAAAGCGCACCGTCGACTCGATGCACCGCGAACTCGGGAAGATGCTCTGGGAGAAGTGCGGGATGTCACGGAACGCCCGGGGGCTCCAGGAGGCGCTGACGAAGATTCCGGCGATGCGGGACGAATTCTGGAAGAACGTGAACGTGCTCGGCGCGAACGAGGATTTCAACCAGTCGCTCGAGAAGGCGGGTCGGGTGGCGGACTACTTCGAGTTCGCCGAGCTGCTCTGTCTCGACGCGCTGGAGCGGAACGAGTCCTGCGGGGGCCACTTCCGGGAGGAGTATCAGACCCCCGAGGGAGAGGCGATGCGCGACGACGCGAACTACTCCTACGTGGCCGCCTGGGAGTTCACCGGGGTGGGTCAGCGTCCGAAGGTGAACAGGGAGACGCTGACGTTCGAGGCCGTGGCGCCGTCGCAGAGAAGCTACAAGTGATCTCCGTCAGGACTCGCCCCGGCTAGTGATCCGTCAACGCTTATTCGGCGAGTTACTTGTTGTTGTTCCCTCCCCCCGCAAGGGGGAGGGTAGGGTGGGGGGCGCGCGCCAGCACGCGGAAGGGCCGCGCCCCACCCCCTACCCCCTCCCCTCCCCTGTCCGCCATCTGTGTGGCGGAGGGGAGGGGGAAACAACAACGGCAGAGCACCCGCACGATTAGCGTTGACGGATCACTGGTTCGCTGCACCGCCCTCCCCGAAGGGGAGGGGGTAAGGGGGAGGGGTACGAGGTTACCCCCCCGGGCGTTGTCATCCTGAGAGCCTGAGAAGAAATGCCCCGGCACGACAAGTGCCGGGCTCTTGTCATCCTGAGCGTCCGCCGCAGGCGGACGCGAAGGATCACCAGCGTGTGCGCCAAACCCGCTCCAGTACTGGTGATCCTTCGCCCTGCCCGCCAGACGCCTGTCCGCCATCCGTGTGGCGGAGAGGCGGGCAGGGCTCAGGATGACAATCTGGCGCCTCGCACTTCGGCGCATTTCTTCTCAGGCTCTGAGCGTTGCCCGCCGCCGTTCGGCGGGCGACGCGAAGGATCGCCAGCCTTGACCGAGACAACGCACGTTCGCGCGTATGCGCTGGCGGTCCTTCGCATCGGGCTGCGCCCCGCAGCACCTGCTGCGGGGCTGTTCCCGACGCTCAGGATGACAATGCGGTAACTTCGTGCGGGGAATGGAGCGCGGCAGCAGGTGACGGTCCGCTCCCCCCGCGTGCCCTCATGAGAAGAGTCCCATGAACCTACTCCTTCGCATCTGGCGCCAGAAGAACGCCCGGGACCCCGGGCGGTTCGTCACCTATCCGGCGACGAACGTCAGTCCGGACATATCGTTCCTCGAGATGCTGGACGTCGTGAACGAGGGGCTGATCGCGAAGGGGGAGGAGCCGATCGCCTTCGATCACGACTGCCGCGAGGGGATCTGCGGATCGTGCGGGTTCATGGTGAACGGGAAGGCGCACGGGCCGGAACGCCTCACGACGGTCTGTCAACTCCACCTGCGGAAATTCCGGGACGGGGACACGCTCACGCTGGAGCCGTGGCGGGCGGCGGCGTTCCCGGTGGTGAAAGACCTGGTGGTGGACCGGAGCGCCTTCGACCGGATCATCGCGACGGGCGGATTCGTCTCGGCCCCGACCGGCTGCGCGCCGGATGGGAACGCGATCCCGGTGCCGAAGCCGGTCGCGGAGCGGTCGATGGACGCGGCCGCGTGCATCGGCTGCGGCGCCTGCGTGGCGATGTGTCCCAACGCGGCGGCGATGCTCTTCACCTCGGCGAAGATCTCACACCTGGGCCTTCTTCCCCAGGGCCAGCCCGAGCGCCACTCCCGGGCGCTCAGAATGATCGCCCGGATGGACGCGGAGGCGTTCGGCTCCTGCACGAACACCGGGGAGTGCGAGGCCGCCTGTCCCAAGGGAATCCCGATCGAATTCATCGCGCGGATGAACCGGGACTACCTCGTCGCCTCGGTGCTCGAACGCCCCGAGAAGAAGAGCGGTGGGGCGGGGTAGGGGCGGGTGTACGAGGTTACCGCATTGTCATCCTGAGCTCAGCCGGCCGCGGTCTGGCCGGCTGGGCGAAGGATCGCCAACGTCGGAATCTGAAAACCGCACACGCTGGCGATCCTTCGCCCCGGCGTGCGGCCGAGGCTCAGGATAACAGGGGGCGGGACGGTAACCTCGTACGTGCAGGTTACCGGGTGGTGAACTCCCACTTCTCCACCACCGTCTTCGAGTTCCGCTTCATCCGGAACTCGGCCTCGTAGCGGGTTCCCTCGGCGAGCGGCTTCTTCGGGATGAGACAGATCGTGCCCCCCTGCGGAAAGTCGGTGGCCGGCTTCGCCGGGCTCGAGAAGTAGCACTCGATGTCCGGACCCGCCTGGCCGTCCGTCCCCTTCAGGCTGAGGCGCGCCGTTTCGCTGCCGAGGCGACTGCCGTCGTAGAGGGTGAGGGTCACGGGATAGCCGGGATCCCGGGCGTCGCTCGGCAGCGGGTTCGGAATCTCTCCCACCGCGAACTCGCGGAAGACCCCCGTCTGGCCGTCCGCGGGATACCGCACGAACTCCGGCTCCATCTCCGCCTCGGGATCGTGCCCGTCCGACAGGTACAGCACCCCGGCCCAGATTCCCTTCTCCTCGTCAAATCCCGATCCGATCTTCCTCAGCCGCGGATGCAGGATGGGAATGCGGTGGTACAGCGTCGCCATCCAGCAGTCCACCGCCCCCTCGGGGCGGGAGTGGATGATGTTTCCCCCCTCCCCTGCCTTCGCCCCTTCCGGGGTGTACCCGGGGAGCGAGGCCTGCTCGTGGTGCGCGCCGAGACCTTCGAGCGTCGGGTGCCCGGCGTTGCGGGTGAGATACTTCGCGTGCTTGAGCGCGGCGTCGTTCATCTTGCGATCGAGCCGCACGAGCGACACGCCCGCCTCACCCCGATGCCGGTTCGCATCCTGGAGGACCGTCAGTTCCTCGGGGGAGTATCCCTCGGTGGGGGGATTCTGAACATGCAGGAGGAGCGCCCTCGCATCGGCCTCCTCCTCCTTGAGCTTCTCCTCGTGCGCCCACTTCATCAGGTCGCGAAACGCCTTCCGGTGCTTCTCGATCGACTTCTGCCACTTCTCCTCGTAGTTCTCGATCTCCTTGACCGGTTCCTTCACCGACGCGGAAGAATCGCGGCTCTTGAGGGCCTGGGTGGCGGCGGCGTTCTTCGGGTCGAGCAGCAGGATCGTCCTCCAGGCATGTCTCGCGGTGATGGGCAGTCCGTGGTCCCTCGCCCACTTCCCGAGCGACATGAGATCGTCGATGGCGTTCTTGACCGCGTTGTCCCGCCGGCTCACGTAGTGCCGATCGAGGGAGGGCGGGGCGGCCGAAACCGCGGCCGCGAGCAGTACCAGGCAGAGCGGGACGAGGCGACGCATGGGGACTCCTCCTTTCGGCCCACCACCCGCACGATCGGGGTTGACGGATCACCAGGACTCATCACTCGATGAGTGATGCCCGTGCAATCGGCATTCCGGCCGTCACCGGAGGGCGGCGTCGTAACAAGCTGTCCATGAACAGGTTGCGGATCTCGCCGTCGCGTCGGCCGCACGAGCGGTCAAGCGACTTTACTTCCGTATCGTCGCTTGGCGAATCGCCACGAACCCCTCCGTGGCATCGCCGCCACGTTCTTCGGCCGAGAAACGGATCGGGCGAGCGCTGAACCCGGCCCGCTCGAGCAGCCGGGACCATGTCTCGCGCGGGAAGAGGCCGAGGGAGTGGCGGTCATGCTCGAGACGGACGGTCCCGTCGGCATCTCGCAACAGACAGGCGAAGTCCGCCGCGTACGTGCTATCGGCGGGGTCCGGGTCCCAGACCCACTCCAGGTATCGGAGCGCGCGTCCGGGTCCGTCGTGACCGCCGTGTGAAGTGAAGGGGCGGAACGTCTCGCGGACGCAGTCGGGGACGAAGAGCGCCACTCCTCCGGGACGACAATGAGCGTGGGCCGTGTGAAAGACCTGGAGCAGATCGGCCTCGGTGGTCATGTAGCCGATCGCATCGTGGACGAAGACGCCGTCGAAGAGCCGATCGAGCCGGACGGCGCGCATGTCCCCCACGGTATGCTCGCACTCCGGATTGAGGGCTCGACTCACCGTGATCATCCCGGGCGAGCGATCCACGAGCGTGAGGCGGAAGTGCCGCTTGAGATGCGATGCACTGTTTCCGCCGCCGGACCCGAGTTCGAGCAGGGTCGCCCCGGTCGGCAGGCTGGCGTCGCAGAGCGCGCGCCGGTAGGTCTCCGCCTCGAGGATGTAGTCGGCCGGGGCGGAGAGGAGGGGCCACCAGTGCGCCAGCTCGCCGTACAGCCGGGGCGGACTCGGTTCCGTCATCCGGAGCGGCCTTCCATCACGAGAAACGCGATCGCCTGGTCGCCGGAGTGGGTGAGGGCGAGGTGGATGCGGCGGACGCCGAGTTTCTTCGCCCGGCGGGCGGCGGCGCCGTGGAGGAGCAGGGACGGGGCCTGGCCGGGCTCGCGCACCACCTCGAGATCGCGCCATCGCACCCCGCGCGCCCAGCCGGTCCCGAGCGCCTTCATGGCCGCTTCCTTGGCCGCGAATCGGGCCGCATAGGACTCGGCGGAGCGCTTCCGGCGCCGGCAGTAGGCCTGCTCGCCGGCGGTGAACACGCGCCGCTCGAATCGACGCCCGTGCCGCTCGAGGGCGGACCGGAGGTGCGAGACCTCGCAGACATCGACTCCGAGGCCGAGGATCATGCTATGACTTCTTGGTTTTCCGCGTCCGCCGGTTGGTCTTGCGGATCTTCGTGCTGGGGGGGCGGGTCTCCTCCTCGTCCATCCCCAGGTCGTAGTGCTTCTCGTAGAGCGCGCTGAACTGGGCCGCCTTGGACCGGGCGAAGGCCGTCACCTCGTCGAGCGCGAGCGGCTGGAGGCGGAAACGCAGCGTGTCGCCGGCATCACGCACCGTCGAGTGGTTGATCTCCATCGTCGTCTCGAGGATGCCCGAATCGCCCGCCGGACCGGGCCGCAGCGTGAAGAGGAGCGTTCCCACGTTGGCGGACCGCTCGGTGGCGGGGAGGTGGCAGACGTTCGTGAGCTGGGATCCCGGATGGGCCGCGATCTGCACCAGGGAGTGAGACGCGAACACCACCCGCAGGACCGAATCGATCGACGACTGTGCGGCGCGCAGGGCCGAGAGACGCTCGGCAACGGTGGCCATGGCTATCGCTCCTCGATCGCGATCTGGTCGCCCTGGCTCAGGGTGCGCCAGTCCATTCCCTCGGGGGCGTGCGCCGAGGAGTATCCCGGATGCACCCCTTCGATAATCACCCGTCCCACCGGCTCGCCCTCGCGCAGGACCACCAGCTCGTCGCCCTCCTTCAGCCCCTGCTCGCTGCCGGCCGTCACGATCAGGATGTTCGTGTCGGGGCTCACCACCTGAATCTCCCCGAGCACCTTTCGCGAACGCGGCGGGAGCCGCGGCGGGGCCACGGGCGGCTTCGCGGACATGCCGGTGGCCGCCAGGATCTGGTTCTTCTCCTCGATCTCCTTCATCAGTTCCCGGCACTTGTCGTCCAGTTCCTTGTTCTGCTTCTTCAGGTCGGCGTAGTCCTTCAGGGTCTGACCGGCCAGGCTCTCCTGGGCGAGCTTCTCCTGAAGCGACTTGTTCAGCTTGTTCTGCGCCTCGGTGAGCGACCTGGTCAGTTCCTTGTTCTTCTCCTCCAGCGTCGCGATCTTCGCCTCGCCGGTCTCCGAGGTGCGGAGCGAGTCATACTTCCTGTTCAATTCCTCGAACTGTTTTCGCGCCTCGTCGAGGTCGCGCGCCAGGGTGGTCTTCTCGAGGCGGAGGCTCCCGACCTGGTTCCGGAGCAGTTCCAGTTCGGCGTCGCGCTTCGCCACTTCTCCGGCCTGAGAGGCGCTCTGGGCCCGGAGGGCGGCGAGCTCGCGGACGATCGCGTCGAGTTGCTCCTGGGTCTTCTTGTAGGTCAGCGTGACGGCCACGTCGGCTCGAACTTCACCGCCGGCAAGGGCCGTCTCCAGGTCGCCCCCCGGGATGAAGAGGATCGAAAGATGGCCCGAGGCCGTTTTCACCGGGTTCTTCGAGTCGCCCACCCACTTTCCGTCCACCGAGAAGCCGTACTCGTACACGCGACCCTTGCGGAGGCGGAGTGTCTTCTTCCAGACGCCGTCCGGCCCCTTCTGCATGTCGTGGATGTACTCGTTCCAGCAGTTGAAGTCGCCGATCACGCAGACGGCGCGGGCGTTGTCGTCCGCGTAGGTGAAGGCGACCTCCTGGAGGTCGAACGGCACCTTCCCGTCGTCGGCGCCGGCGAAGCGGGGCGCGAGGACGGACAGCGTGAGAACGAGGACGGCGGCGCGCACGGCGGTCGAGAGACGCGGCATGGTCGGGTTCCTCCGGGTACTACAGGGTCAAGGTCCAGTTCGGGTCGGACTCGGCGGTCCGGCGGCGGATTTCGGCGGCGCGGGCCTCGTGGCCGGCGCGTCCCATGAGGGCGAAGGCCGCGACTTTTCCGGCCTCGACGCCCGGCTGATCGAACGGGTCGACGCGATAGAGTCGCCCGGCGAAGACGGTCTGCATCTCGAACAGATAGAGGAGCGCTCCGATCGAGGCGGCGTTCACCCCGGCCAGCGAGATCGTGGCGTTCGGACGGCCGGCGTCGGTGAGCGCCACCGCCGTCCCGGCCTGCTCCGCGTGGATCAGCTCCTCGAGGCTGCGCCCGCCCAGATACGAGGCCTGCGGGTCGTCG
>JACPTZ010000085.1 GCA_016192525.1 Planctomycetota bacterium | reverse complement strand
CGCTCGGCGCCGTTTGCCGAGCGGTCGCGTATCGAAGGGACGGTTGACACGAACGGCGCTTCGTCTCCGGGCCCGCCCTTCGATACGCCCTCCTCGGTCGCCTGCGGCGACCGAGGAGGGCTACTCAGGGCTACGGTTTGCGGGCGCGACCGGCGCGCGAACCGTGACAGTAGAACTAGGTCCCTACCTCCTGAGGGTCAAAGACATCGTGCAGGTGGCCCGAGCGAGCGATTTCGAGCGACAACAGGATCCATCCGTCGCCGGAGACGTCTCGTCCGCGCGCACAGCACCAGTCCGCCGATGAGGGCCGTCGCGTAGGAGGCGTTGTGCGCGCACAGGTCAGCGAAGAACAGCGGGACCTTCCTCCCCCGGACCCCGAGCCAGACGATGCGGTCGTGAACCTCTCCCGTGTCCGGTGCCAGCCGGAACCCGATGAACCCGGCGGTGAGCGCCGTAGCCGCCATGACCGCGAGCAGCACCGCGATCGGACGAACCAGGTCGCGGGTCCCGAGCTTCGGCTCCGCCCCCCCCCGGGCGGCAGCGGCGAGAAGCCCGCCGAGCGCGGCGCCCATCCACCACGTGGCCCACACCCCCCAGAAGAAACCCAGAGCGGTCGGGGAGTCCGAGTCGATGATCCGCGGGTGTCCCAGCGTGAAGTACTCCACGCAGACCCGGGCGGTGATCAGGTCGTGGACGATGCCGTAGAGCACCGCGGCCACGATGCCCAGCACCACGATTTTGACGGACTCCATGAACGCGCCTCCGTCCTCGTCCGAGTCCGCGGGGGGTGAGCCGCTTCCACCAGTCCGCGAACAAGGCGCCAGATGAGCGGGTGCCCGCGCTTCCGGATCCGCGGCTGTTCGTAGTGACTTCCCTGCCTGTATGAGGTTACCGCATTGTCATCCTGAGCTCAGCCGGCCGCCGTTTGGCCGGCTGAGCGAAGGATCGCCAACGTCGGAGTCTGCGAACCGCACACGCTGGTGATCCTTCGCCTCGGCCTGCGGCCGAGGCTCAGGATGACAATGGGACGGGACGGTAACCTTGTACTCCTGCCGCGCGCCTGTCCGCCATCCGTGTGGCGGAGATGGCGGGCAGGCAAAGGGGCGCACGGTTGTTGTTTCGTCTGGCCCCGGGTCCTGGCGCAGGAGGGATCTTCAGGTCTCGATCGGCCACCCCGCGCGCACAACGCGCTCTTACGAGCGCACTACGAACGATCACCCGGCTCATCGCGCCCGACGTCGCCGATACGGCTCCAGCCGAGCCTTCATGTCGGCGTGCCACTTCTCCTCCGCCTCACGGAGGGCCTCCTCTCCGGCGGCGACGGCGCGGTCGATCTCCCCGCTCGCGTAGAGGGCGGCGGCGAGGGTGTCGCGGTAGAGGCCGCGCGTGGCCGCGTCCGGGGCCTTCTCGACCGCCATCGCGGCGAGTTCGACGGCGCGGCGTGCCCGAGCGACACCGTAGCCCTGAGCAGGTCGCCCGTTGGCGACCGTAACGAAGGGCGGATCCGCGGGAAGGACCTCACCTGCAGGAGCCGTCCCCTCGGTACGCCCGCCGGACTGAGGCGGGCTACTCGGGGACTCGGGCGAGTTGGGCGGGACGCTACTCAGGGACTCGGGGCTGGTACCGGGCTCTCCCGGCTGCGTCTCCGAAGGCCACGTGTACACCGCGAGCCACCAGGCGTAGTCGTTCATGAGCGGCGCCGTCGCGGGTGGCACGGGCAGCTTGCTGCCCGTGCCCGCGTCGGCACGGGCGGACAAGCCGCCCGTGCCACACACGGCCTCGAGGGCGCGCTCGTAGGCGGCGAACGCCTCGTCGAACCGCCGGGCCTGAATGGCCGCCTCGGCGCGGGACTTGTGATACCCCGCCGGATCGAGGAGCGCCTTCCGGGCCTCGGCGATGAGCGACTGCTCGCGCGGGAGCGTCCCCCCCACGCGTTCGAGGGCCTGCCAATCCGCGAGCGCTGCCTCAAGTTCGCCCGCCCCGAATGGAGGCCCTGCCCCGGAGGCGCAGCAGCTCCGGCGATCGTCGGTCCGCGAGGAGCGGATCGAATGCCGCCCGCGCCTGGTCCCAGCGCTTTGCGAGGAGGAGCGCCACGGCCCGGGCGAGCACCCCGTTCGTAGTGCGCCCGTAAGGGCGTGTTGTTGTTTCTGTTGTTGTTGTTTCTGTCGTTGTTGTTGTTTCTGCTGTCGTTTCTTCTTCCTTCTCGTCCATCGTCCATCGTCCCTCTCCGCCCTGTCAGCCAGCGCCGCCAGCCCCTCCGCGAGCCCCAGATCCACCGCCGCGTCATACGCCCGCACCGGATCGATGAGCAGCGCCTCGCGGAGCGGCGCCGGGTCCTTCGAAACCAATGCGAGCAGGAGGCGCGACTCCACCTGACGCGGGAACGCTGCCGCCGCCCGGCGCAACGGTTCGATCGCCTCGGCGACGCGCCCCAGCGCCAGAAGCGCCCGGGCCAGCGGGACTGCGGTGATCGGGTCATCCCGCGAGGCGAGATTCAGCACGGCCTGCCACGCCTCGTGCGCGGCGCAGAGATGGATCTGCTCCGTGAGGCTCGAGGCTCTCCCCGCAGCCCTGAGTAGCCCGCCGGAGGCGGGCGTAACGAAGGGCGGATCTGCGGGAAGGGCCTCACCTGCAGGAGCCGTCCCCTCGGTACGCCCTCCTTCGCCACTGCGCGGCTTCGGAGGGCTACTCGGGGACTCGGTTGGGGTGGGCGGGGCGCTACTCGGGGGGTCGGGTGCTCCTGGCGGCGCACTGGTCGGAGAGTCGGGTGCCGGGGGAGGCGACCGCATCGAGGGGCGGCCCCTCCAGAGCGGACCCTGGACGACGCACACCTTGAAGTCGTACGACCCTACGACGGCGTCTAGGACCGAATCGCCATCCAGGTCCCCGAGCGCGGGGGAGGAGTACACCCGGCCCCCCGTCTTGAACTCCCAGAGCGGTTTCCCGTCCTGGCCCGAGAGGGCGTAGACCTTGGAATCGTCCGACCCCACGACGGCGTCGAGGAATCCATCCCGATCCAGATCGCCCATGGCCGGACGCGTCCCGATGGGGCCTTCAGCGGTGAAGGTCCATATCTCACGCGGGTGGATCGTGGCGGAAACCGCGGTCAGGCCCGGCTCTCGCGGGAAGACAGTCCATTGGCGCCCTTGCTCGTCCTCAACGGCGTAGCCTTCCCCCTCGGGCGTGATGCGTGTCACCTTGCCCCCGCGCTGTAGGGGCGGGGCTTGTCCCCGCCCTCTGCCTTGCCCTGTGCCAGCCGAAGGTTCGCCCCTACCTCCGCCCCCCCGCGGCCGGCGAATTCCTTCTCCAGCTCGCGGACTGGATCGTAGTCGGCGGGACGTCGGTCGATGCGGACGAAGGCCTCTCGCGTGAAGTGGTTTTCCCTCCAATAGACGAGGCGGTAGTACCCGGTGTCGATCTTGAAGCGCGATACCGGGAGGGAGAGGCGGTGGAGGCCTTGGGAGGGGTTGAATTGGTATTGATGGATGGGACGGGCGATTGTCGATCGCGGATTGGGTGTTCGCGGGGGCGCAAGTGTAGGGGCGGGGACCCCGCGGTCGCTGTCGGGCGATCCGGTCTGTCCGGGCGCGGTGTCCTGATCGCGGCCGCCGGGCGGTGAGTTCGGCGAGCGGGGGACCCGCCCGCCGGCGGGGATCGGGCCCCTGGGTCCGAAGACCCGGTTCGAGAATTGCCAGGCGATGCGGGATTCAGGGGGTTCCACGCTGCGCCCCGCACTCCCCCCCCCTTGGCCCTCAACAGTCCCCTCGGTACGCGCGCCGAACGGAGGCGCGCTACTCGGGGACTCGGTTCTCTCTCCCCCTCGCCCCTCCCCCTCCGCCCCTTCCGTTCCCGCCCCTGAAGTCGCGGCGGCGAATTCATCCCCCGTCGCGGAGTAGACGAACATGGTCCCCCCCTCGGTGTTCGCGTCCACCGTGAGGAGCCCCCACTCGTGCTCGAGGTGGATGGGGGGCAGCTCCGTCGGTTGCCCCGGCTGGATCTGGAAGGCCGTCCGCGCCGGCGCGTGGTCAGGTGCCGTCACCTCCAGGGAGCAGGCCCCGTTAGGAAGTTCGATCTCGAGGGCCGAGGGATCCAGGAACACCTCAACGAGAGGACTCACGAAGACGCTGGTTCGGCTGTCTCTTGATGAGATTCGGGCTCGGAAGGGATGCTCGTCGTTGAGTGTCTTCGCCGACTTCTCCAGGAACGGCGCGAGGACCGCGCGGGCGCCCTCGTAGTTGTCCGTCAAGACTGACTTCACGTAGACCCGCGCCCCTGGCGGAGACACCTCATACTTCAGCATGCTGCCGGCGGGGCGGAGTTCACACGAGAGGGTCAGGGTCTTGAACGGCGAAAGTGGATAAACCCGTCGGAACCCCTCGTGATGCTCCCTCTTGATCTCAATCAGGGCCTCCCGGCTGGGAAACGTCCAGGTCTCCGCCGGGTTGCCGGGGGCGGACTCCCCGACGAAGACCTGCGAGACATAGACACTTCCCCCGGGATGCGCCTCGATCACGATCCATGCGGGTCCCAGCAGTCCCATGCCATAGAGCGAGAAGCCGAAGAGCGCAAGACACGCCACCAGCGAGGCCGCCGTCAGCGCGCGGTGACGCGACGCCCTCTTCCGCAAGCGATACCAGAAACTCGCGGGCCGCGCGGCGATCGCCTCTCCGTCGAGGAAGCGATCCAGGTCGTCCGCGAATTCGCGGGCCGTGGCGTACCGTCTCGACTTCTCCTTCGCCATTCCCTTCGAGGCGATCGTGCGGAGGTCGGCGTTCAGCACCGCCGGGAGCGGCGGAGGCTCGTCGTGGATGATCTTCTGGAGCAGGGTGTGCAGGTTGTCCGAGGCGAAGGGGCTCGCGCCGTCGAGCATCTCGTACAGGACCGCGGCGAGGGAATAGACGTCGGACCGCGCGTCCACCGGATCGCCCATCGCCTGTTCCGGGCTCATGTAGGCGGGGGTGCCGAGGAGGGCGCCGGTGACGGTGAGTTTGCGGGAGGTGTCGGTCTGTTGCTTGGCGAGGCCGAAGTCGGCGAGGAGGACGCGGTAGGCGT
>JACPTZ010000087.1 GCA_016192525.1 Planctomycetota bacterium | reverse complement strand
TCAGCGCCGCACCGGTGGCGTCAGTTCAGGCGAACGGCGACACGAATGCCGTAATTATCGTTTACTCCGTGACCGTCGTGATTCCCGGCGACACCCCAGGCCACGTGGAGGCGGTCACCATCCCGGTCGCGGAGAGCATCGGTGCGTTTGCCTCTGAAAACTGCGCTGTGAAATCCGAAGACGTGACCGGCGAGTTCGAGAGGCGTATCCAGTTCCTGGGGCACAAGGGAATGACGATGCAGATTCACGGAGACTGGTTCAAGAACCCGTTCATATTCAGCATCGAGGCAACGGTGACGGCCCTCGAAGGACCAGCGGGGACGTGCGATGACCGCAAGAAGATCAAGTTCAACGTATCGCCGCGAGCCGGGCAGAAGGGGCCAGGCGTCATCGAGCCCGTGTCCGAATGATCCGAGTGTTCCGGATGGACAGATTTACTCGCCGCGCCTTCACGCTCGGGGCCTGCCTGGTCCTGCTCGGTGGCATCCTCTGGCGCTACGCGACCACCACGGACGGACGCGGCGACACCGTGGACGGACCTTCGGTCCCGCTTCCAGGCGGGATGGAGGTTCGCACCGCCCTCGGCCCGTCGAGCGGCCCGTTGGCTGCGGAAGTGTCGACTCCCGGTCCGCAGGTCGTGGCGTCACCGCCCGCCTCTTCAAGTCGGCCGGCCCGTTCCAACCTGCGGACTGAGGAAGCGAGGCTCATCGGCGACATCTGGAAGCGTGTCGAGAAGCAACACGATCGCCCGGGAGCGTACTCCCATTTGATCGATCTCATTCAGACCTCCCCAGCCACGGCGCGTGAGAGGCTCCTCAGGGCCTACGCCTGCCGGCTGATCCCGTACGTCTGTGCCGGTGATCAAGCCCTTGAGGACAGAGGGTATTTGACGCTTCGTGGATTGGTCCTAGGCGATGCGGATGCCTTCGCCCGGATTGCCGCCTTGGCCGCACTCACAGGGCTATCCGTGGCAGGAAGTGACGAACTCAACCCGCCATACTTCGCCGCCTCTCTCGCCTCCCATCCATCGCCTGCGGATGTACTCTCCGGACACTCTTTTCGGCATCGCGCGAGCCAGGACCCCTCCCTGCCGGAAGATCTGTGTACGCTACTGAGGTCCGACGCACCGGATGCTGTTCGCTCGACCGCGCTTGACGCGATCGAAGTCATGACCACTACGTCTTCGCTTCGACAAGCATACCTGGCGCCGCTCCGCATGATGTTGACTGGAGCGTCCTCAAGCGCAGCGCTTCCGGAACGGGCTCTTACGCTGTTGCTGGGATTCCCCGCGGACCTCAGCCTCCCTGTCGTCGAGGAACTGGCGTCGCGGCCCGGTCCTCTTGCCCCGCTCGCCCTCGGTACGCTGGCATCCAACGGCGAACTCCGAGAGCGCCACCTTCCGCTCATTCGCGCCTACGCCCTTCAAAGCAGGTCGGATCCGGTCTTTCAGGGAGAGGGATCCTTGTACTATGAAAGGGCGAAGCATCTCGCCTTCCAGGCGTTGGCTTCCGTGGCCGAGAAGGACAAGACTCCCGATGGACCGTCCGGGATCGAAGCGGGTCTCCGCAGGACAGCTGATTGGACGACTGTGGAGGCCGCGTCGAACGCGGCAGCGAAGGTGCGATCGAAAGCGCTCGTCCCAGCACTCAAATCGATCTTGAACCTGGACCCGCCTTATGAGGTTCAGGATTCCGTCTGCGCGGCCCTCGAACTTTCGGACCCAACGTACATGGGACCGAAGAGTCTGGGACTGGAGATGACCAGGCTGAATGACAAACTCGCGGAAATGCAACCGGATGATCCGGCAAGAGCGGATCTCCTGGTGCATGCAGAGGCACTGAGGAGGCAATTCGAAGACGAATGCAAGAGACGGCCAATGCCCACCAGTCAATGACCCGGCATCGTGCGCCGACTCGACGATTCCAGTCGTCTACCTCACCTTCACCCCCACCCAGTTCGAGAACACCCGCCCGCGGTCATTCGATTCGACGGCGTGCGATATCATCCGGTCAAGATCGCGCTCCACCCTTCCGGTGAAGGCCCTCTTTCCGTTCGTCCAGATCTCGACCGGTTGATCCAGATCGACCAGCTCGTCCGAGACGAAGACCGTGATCTCGGCGATCTGGTCGCAGGTGATGTCGATCCGCGTCGGCGAGGCGACGATCGCCCTGATGTGCGCGATCTGCTTCCGGCATTTCGCGATGTAGGCGCGAAGCGTGTCCTCCTTTCCGGCCCCCTTCTCGACCGGTACGGAGCGGTCGGTGTACGGGTCCCAGACGGGCTTCGTGAATCTGTCGACCCGGATCCACCAGGCGCGGCCGTGCTCGAGGTGGGTCAGCGCCAGCTCGACGGCCGGCGGATACGGATCGCGTCTCCGGCGGGCGGCCCAGACGCAGGCCCGCGCGGTTTCCCCGGGCATCGGCTGGTGGCCGTACTGCGCGTACTCGTTGTACGTGATGTCCGCCCCGGCCTCCCGGAGAAACCGCTCCGCCTCGCGGTTGTTCCAGACCATCTGCTCCTGGTCCTTCGCCCCGACGATGCAGTACATCGGCACCGGCCTCAGATTGCCGAGGGAGCCGAAATTGACGAGCCGCGGCGCACCGATTTCCGGGATGAGACCGGCGAACCGGTCCGGATAGAGCGATCCGATCTCCCACGTGCCGTTGGCGCCCATCGAGAGTCCGCCGAGGAAGACGCGGTCCGGATCGACGTTATAGCGCCGCACCACGTCGTCGATCGTCAGCAGGGCGGCGGTCCGCTCCTCCCCGGTGGAGCCCCACCCCTTGTCCCAGTTCTTCGATGAGGCCTGCGGAGCGGCGAGGAAGAACCCCTCCTCCCCGGCCGCCCGGGCGAACCGGTCCCGCTCGAATCGGGCGTCCATCCCGGTCCCATGCATCTGAACGAGCAGCGGCCACCGGCGGGAGGGATCGTAGGAGGCCGGAACCCGGAGATGATACTGCAGCCGAGCCCTGCCGGCGGGAAGGGTCAGATCGAGAGTGAGATCGCCGACGTCGGCCTCGGAGGCCGACCCGGTGGGCGACTCCCGCACCAGCGTCTCGTAGACGCCGAAGGGGACCTGTCCGAGTTCGCGGATCTTCCGGCATCGCGCCGTTCGGGCGCCCGCCTCAGGCTCGGCGAGCGCCGCCCGGATGGCTTCGGCGAGACTGGCCCGCAGCGCCTCATTCTTCGGGTCCGCCAGCCAGGCCCGCGCGGCGGCGCTCCGCCTCCAGGACGGCTCGCGCCCTCCCGGCACCCAGCCGCCCTCGACCCGCACGTACCCCAGCGCGGTTCGGGCCGGCTCGTGGTCGGGATCGATCGCGAGAACGGCGTAACACTCGGCGAGCCGCTCCTCCCTGAGGTCATGCTGCAGACACCAGTCGGCCAGCGCCCAGTGATCCGCGGCGCTGTTCGAGGCCCGTGCCCCCGCGGCCCGGGAATCATAGACCACCCAGGGCGCGTCGGATTTCTCGACTTTCGCCACGTCCCGCATGGACACGTAGCGTGAGCCATTACGAAAGTGAACCAGATAGACGTCGCCGGCATCCTCGAGGATGCCCTCGAGCGGCTTGTCTCCCGACTTGAGGTGGATGACATCGGCCACGGCCGGAGCAGCGGCACCGGACAGGAGAAGCAGGAGGAGCGAAGCCCGTCGATAAAACATGGATGTCGACCGTTCGTCCGTCTCATCCCCTCCGGATCTTCCTCGAGTCCTGCACGACCCCCATCTCCTCGTCCCCCACCCGCCGTATCTTCACCATGTTGGTCGCGCCGCGGGTGGTCGTGGTGCCTCCCACGAGCACCACCGTCTCCCCGCTCGACACGGCCCCCTGGCTCACCAGCGTGGCCTCGCCGGCGGCCAGCAGATCGTCCGCCTTCGACTCGAATCCGATCCGCAGCGGAGTCACGCCCCACAGAAGCGAGAGGCGGTGATACGTGGACTCCTGATCGGTGAGCCCGGCGATCCCGGCGGCGGGCCGGTGCCGCGCGACGAGGCGCGCCGTCTGACCGGTGTGCGTGAAGACCGCAATCCACGCCGCCCTGACGTCCCGCGCCATCTCGCAGGCCCCGTCGGCGGCCGCCTCGGAGAACGTCGTTCCGACGCCGGCCTCGGGCTCCCGATCGACGTAGAACCGGGAGAGACTCGACTCCGTCTCGACGCAGACCCGCGCCATCGTCTCCACCGCCTCGACGGGGTACTTCCCCATCGCCGTCTCGCCGGAGAGCATCACGGCGTCCGTCCCGTCGAGGATCGCATTGGCCACATCGGCCACCTCGGCCCGGGTCGGCATCGGGTTGGAGATCATCGACTCCAGCATCTGCGTGGCGGTGATGACGAGTTTGCCGCGCGCATTCGCCTCCGCGATCATCCGCTTCTGGTAGATGGGGACCTTCTCGAGAGAGACCTCGACCCCGAGATCGCCTCTCGCCACCATGATGCCGTCGACCTGCGCCAGGATCTCGGGGAGCCGGACGAGGGCCTCGGGCTTTTCGATCTTGGCGATGATCGGTGCCTCATGTCCCGCCGCCTCCATCACCGTCCGGAGCTGATCCACGTCCGCGGCGCGGCGCACGAAGGAGAGAGCCACATAGTCGACCCCAAGTTCGAGCCCGCGTCGGACGTCGGAGATGTCCTTCTCGGTCAGGGCCGGAGTGCTCAGGGAAACCCCGGGGAGGTTGATCCCCTTCTTCGCCCGCAGGGTCCCGCCGTCCTTCACCTCGCACTCCACGTCGGTCTCGTTCGTGCGGACGACCTGGAGTTCGAGGTACCCGTCGTCGAGAAGCACGCGGTCGCCGGGCCGGACATCCTTCGGAAGCGCCGCATAGGTGGTGGAGACTCCGTGGACGTCTCCCTCGATCGGGCGGGTGGTGAGGATGAAGCGCGCGCCCTTGACGAGCTCGACCGGCTGGTGATCCTTGAGCGTCCCGGTGCGGATCTTCGGGCCCTGAAGGTCCTGCAGGATGGCGATCGGGCGCGCAAGCCGGGCGGCGATCGACCGTGCCGAGGAGATCACCGCGGCGTGCTCCTCGACGGTCCCGTGCGAGAAGTTGAGCCGGAAGGCATCGGCGCCCGCTCTCAGGAGCCGCTCGAGAACGGCGGGCGACGCGCTGGCGGGTCCGACGGTGGCGACGATCTTGGTGCGGCGCACGGGGGGTCCTCCAAACGTCGATCCGCGGGACATCGTAACGCGGTCAGGGGTGAAAGCGCAAATGCTTTGAGGACGCCGGTCGGGGTAAGGGCCAGTCGGTTTCGCCGGGTGAAGTCCGCCGAGATTGGTTGGAATAATCTCCGCCCCCGCGGGTATA
>JACPTZ010000081.1 GCA_016192525.1 Planctomycetota bacterium | reverse complement strand
TCGGGCACGGCGGACCGCTAACATCCGCCGTGCCCGTTTTCTTTCCGGAACAACCCATGTCCACCCGGGAACCCCGCGGCGCCGACCTCTGGTTCTGGATCGGATTGGTGCTCGTCCTCGCCGCCGGCGCCGCTGTCTTCTTCCTCCGGAGCGCCCGGCAACCCCGGCGTCCGCCTCCCGGAGTCCCCTCCCCCACGAGTTCAACCATAAGCCCGTACCGTGAACCTGCTCCTGCGGCTTCCCCGCCCCGCCCCACCATTCCAGTCCCCCTCGAGCCCGGCCCGATCGTACGCCCGCCTCACTCCGGCGGACACATTGATGTCGAGGTCCCTCCGCCCCCGCCCCCGAAACCGGCGACCGGGATGTCGAAAGAGGTCGCCGGCCTCATCGACTCCCTGCGGGATGCCTGTTTCCGGGGCGACCCGGAGGCCATGACGAAGGCCCAGCGAAACCTGTCCGCCTTCATGGACGGGGACCGGGCGCGGGCGCTGGAGCTGATCGACGCGTTCCGGCAGGAACCGGACGCGTCAGCGCAGGAGTGCATCATCGGGGCCATCGCCTCGGACCAGCGTCTGGTCGGGGATCCGGCCATCGTCTCCGCGTTTCTCGATCTCGCCGAGCATGGCGACGATTCCACCCGCCGGCGCGTGGCCCTCCTCTTTCTCGCCAACAACCCGGACCCCTCCGGCGAGCTCTCGGACCGCCTCCGCCGGCTGGCCCGGAGCGACTCCGATCCGGGCGTCCAGGTGAGCGCCCTCCACGCCCTGAGCATGTTCGCCGAGGTGAGGCCCTCGCTTTCCGCGCAGGTGAACCGGGACCTGCTCGACGTGGCCACGGCCGCCACCGACCCCATGGTCCGCACGAACGCCCTCTCCGTGTTCCGGGGTCGGGATGCCGACGCGTCCCAGATCGAGTCGCTGGGGGGACGATTCCTCCGCGACCCCGAGGGCGCGGTCCGTCTCTCAGCCGCCGAGGCGCTCGGGCAGGTCAGGCCGGAGGCGCGCGGGGCGGCCCTCAACCAGCTCGGCACCGCCTTCGGACAGGAGGGCGCCACGGAGGTCCGGCGGGTCATTCTGATGAGCATCGTCCGGGCGGGCCGCGCGGACGCCCGGGCGACCCTGGAGCGCCTGCTCCCCACGGCCGGCGCGATGACGGAGGATGTCCGGGATTACCTTGAGATCCTTGGCACGGGCGAGACCAATCCCGACGCCGTGATCCAGGCCAAGGCGGTGCGGGACGCCGCCCGCGAGGGAGGCCCGGCGCCTCCGCCTGGAACAGAGGGGCACTGACCGTCCGTAGTCCGCCGTGCGGCGCGACGCGGACCCTTGCGCGCCGGATCATTGACCCCCCCCGCCGCACCAGTTACCCTACCCTCCCCATGCCCGCCACCCCGCACAAGCCCGGTCTTCTCATCGCCGTCGAAGGCACGGACGGCTCCGGGAAAACCACTCAGGCCCATCATCTCTGCGACTGGCTCCGCGAGCGCGGCGCCAGCGTCGTCTTCACCGAGTGGTGCTCCTCGAAACTGGTCTCCAAGACCATCAAGAAGGGCAAGCGCCTCGGACTGCTGCGCCCCTACACCTTCAGCACGATGCACGCCACCGACTTCGCGCACCGGCTGGAGAGCGAGATCCGCCCGGCCCTGGCGAAGGGGTCGATCGTCATCGCCGACCGCTACCTCTACACCGCCCTGGCGCGCGACGCCGCCCGGGGGCTTCCCGCCGACTGGGTCCGCTCCCTCTACTCCTTCGCCCACCCCCCCCACCTGACGTTTTATTTTCGGGTCTCGGGTGAAATCGCCCTTTCGCGAATCCTCACCTCCCGCCAGCCGAAGTACTACGAAGCCGGAATGGACCTGGGGCTTCACGAGGACCTGTACGAGTCCTTCCGCCGCTTCCACGCCCGCGTGACGGACGCCTACGACCGGATGGCGCGGAGCGACCGGCTGGTCGCGATCCGCGCCGACCTGCCGGTCGGCGAACAGCGGGTCCTCGTTCGAAGGGCGGTGGAGCGGCTGCTGAAGGAGAACGGCTTCGCGCCGGGAACGGCGAAGGGAGGACCCCGGTGAAGGCGGCCGCTCCGACGGACTGGCCCGGGCTGCTCGTGGCCATCGAAGGACTCGACGGGGCCGGGAAGACCACCCAGATCGAGCTCCTCCAGCGGTGGCTGGAGTTCCAGTGCTACTCGGCGGTGGCCACGCGCCGGCGCGAATCGAAGCTGCTGGCGAAGTCGATCGAGCGCGCGAGAGAGACGAAGTCGCTCACCCCGCTCACCTACTGCCTCATCCATCTTGCCGACTTCTCGGAACGCCTGGAGACGGTGATCGTTCCCTCGCTGGCCGCGGGGCGGATCGTGCTCGTCGACCAGTACATCTACACCTCCTTCGTCAGGGACGGGCTGCGCGGGATCGACGCCGCATGGGTCCGCCGCCTCTACTCCTTCGCCCCGAAGCCCGACGCGGTCTTTTTCCTGCGGCTGACGGCGAAGGAGGCGATCCGCCGCGCCACGATGATCCCGCGCACGCCGGATCTTTCCGGGGCGGGGCTTGACCCGGGGCCCGCTTCGCGGAGCAAGCGATCGCACGAGAAGTACATGGAACGGCAGGCGGAGGCCTACGACACCCTGGCGCGGGAGTTCGATTTCATCGGCATCGACGGCCAGCAGCCGATTCCGCTCCAGCAGCGATCGATCCGAAAGGTGCTCGCCCGGGTGATCCGGAAGAAATACCGGGCGCCGATCGCCGTGACGCCGGGACTGGACGCGTAGAGGGGCGCTCCCGGCAGGAAGGCAAACATGCGCTACGGCGTGATCGACTGCGGCACCAATTCGCTCCACCTCCTGATCGTGGACATCGACCGGAACGGCCGGGCCGAAGTGGTCTATGACGTAAAGCAGTCCCCCCGCCTCGGGGAGGGGCTGCGCGCCACGGGGCTTCTCGGCAAGGGGCCCATCGAGCGCGCCCTGCAGACGCTCACGGAGTACGCCGCCATCTGCCGGCACTATCGCGTGGACAAGGTCCAGGCGATCGCCACCTCGGCGGTGCGGAGCGCCCGCAACCGGCGCGAATTCTGCTCCCGGGTGCGCCGGGCGACCGGTCTCGTGCTTCGCGTCGTCGACGGTCCGGAGGAGGCGCGTCTGGTGGCGGAGGCCGTCCTGGCCGAGCCCGGATTCACCGACGGGCCGTTCTTCATCTTCAACATCGGGGGGGGCAGCACCGAGCTGGTCACCGGCGATCACAAGGCCATCCTCTCCGCCCAGAGCATCGAAGTCGGCGCGGTCAACATGACCGAACGGTTCCTCCGGAGCGATCCACCCCGGAAGCAGGAACTGGAGGGACTGGACCGGGAGGTGACGCGCACCCTGAAGCGGGCCCTCCGGCGGCGCGACGTGGGCGGCCGGGGGCTCGCGTTCTACGGCACGGGCGGGACACTCAACAACCTCGCCAACATGCACCAGATCCAGAAACTGGGCGCCCCCCTCAACCAGACCTTCTACCCCTTCTCGCGGGAAGCGGTGGAAGACCTCCTCCTCGAGATGCAGGACCGGAACGAGTCGGAGCGCCAGGAACTGCCGGGGCTCAACCCGAGCCGGGCGGACATCATCATCGGCGGCACGGCGCTCATCATGGCCCTCCTCCGGTACTACCGGTGCGAGGAGGTGACGGTCTGCAACAAGGGGCTCAAGCACGGGGCCGTGGCCCGGGAGTGCCGGCTGGCCCAGGCGAGGCTGTTCCGCTCGCTCGTCGCCCGGTTTCGCCGGACCCTCTCCAGCGCCGATCCGCCGGATGTTCGCCACGCCGTGCATGTCCGGGATCTGGCATACGCCCTCTTCGACGGGTTGCGGTCGGTCCATCGGCTGGCCCCGGGCGACCGGACGCTGCTCGGCTGGGCCTCGCTCCTGCACGACATCGGCTACGCCATCGATGCCCAGGCGCACCACAAGCACGCCTACCGGATCATCCGGGAGGCGGAGGGACTGCCGCTCAACGGGATGGACCGTGAGATCGTGGCCCTCGTGGCGCGATACCATCGCGCCGCGGCCCCCTCGAAGAGGCAGAAGCGATTCGCGAAGCTGAAGCGCCGGGACCGGAGCCGCGTACGACGCCTGGCCGCGCTCCTCCAGGTGGCGGACGGCTTCGACCGCTCGCACTCGCAGGCGGTCCACCGCTTCAAGTTTGAGGTGACGCCGCACGCCATCTACTGCACCCCGATCGCCACGCGCGTGAGCGGCGTCGACCGCCTCGGCGCCGAGCGCAAGAGCGCGCTCTTCGAGGCCGTCACCCGCCGGCGCCTCGTGATCCAGGAGGCGGACGTGGTGGGGAGATGAGACGTGGTCGAGTCCTTTGCCCGCCACCGCCTCCTCGACCGCCTGCACGTCCTGCGCCGCCTGCTCGCCCTGGCGCGACGCGGGGCGCGGTACCCCGAGGTGTTCCACCAGTTACGGGTGGCGGTCCGGCGGTTCCGGGTGGCGGAAGCCATCGTCGCCTCGCGGGCCCCCTCTCCCCCCTTGCCCAGGCTCGGCAAGGAACTGCGGCGCGTGGCGCGGAGGGCGGGACGCATCCGGGACGACGACGTGATGGCGATGGCGCTCCGCGACCGCGCGAAGGCGCGGAGGACGGTCGCCCCCGTGGCGCTCGCGCTCGTGCGCCGGCTCGCCCTCCGCCGTGTGAGGAGGCTCGCCAGACTCGACCGGGCGCTGATGGATTGGTCGCCTCAAGGCCACAGTGGACGGGCGATGGCGGCCTTGAACCAGGCGTTGCGGCGCGAACGCGCCATGCCGCCGATGACGCTCCGTGCCGCCGAGATCGGACCGCTCGTCGCCCCCGTCGCCCGCACCTTCCTCGCGCGGGCCGGGGCTCCCCTCGCGGGCCCCGTACGGCTCCCTTCGCTGCACGCCCTGCGCATCGCGGGCAAGCATCTACGCTACGCGCTTGAGTTCCTCGAGCCCGGCCTGCCGCCACGGTTGCTCAGGACGGCCCGGCGGGTCCTCAAGAGACTCGTCCGGCTCCAGAGGGCCCTCGGGGACATCCAGGACCGGCGGGTCCGGATGGACTGGATCGCCTGCCGGGCGGCCAAGGCGGCGGGTCGGGGCGCGCTGGAGGCCATCGCGCTCCAGCGCCTGGAGGAGGTCGAGCGCCGCGATCTGCGCACGGCGATCGTACGATGCGGGGCCTCGTGGCGGCAGAACCTGCCCGTGGTCCGACGCCATCTCGCGGAAATGAGACGGGCCCGGATCGGATGACCCGGGCCCCTCCCGGAGAGGCTACAGCGCCTTCTCAATCGCCTCCACCACCGTCCGCAGGACCTTCACGCGGGCGTAGCACTTGTCGACCGCCTCGACGACGGTCCACGGGGCGTACGTGGTGCTGGTGCGTTCGAGCATCTCGTCCACGGCGGCCTCGTACACGTCCCACTTCTCGCGGTTTCGCCAGTCTTCCGACGTGAGCTTCCAGTTCTTGAACTCGTTCCCCTCGCGTTCCTTGAACCGGCGAAGCTGCTCCTCCTTCGAGATGTGCAGCCAGAACTTGCACATCACGGTGCCGTAGGAGGTGAGCTGCTGCTCGAACTCGTTGATCTCGCGGTAGGCCCGCTTCCAGGCGGATTCGTCGCAGAACCCCTCGACGCGCTCCACGAGGACGCGGCCATACCACGTGCGGTCGAAGATCGAGATGTGTCCGGCCTTCGGCAGCTGCTTCCAGAACCGCCAGAGGTAGTGGTGCTTCTTCTCGTCGCCCGAGGGCGCGGCGATGGGGATCACGGAGTAGCCGCGCGGATCGAGGAATTGCGTCAGGCGCTTGATGGCGCCGCCCTTGCCGGCGGCGTCCCATCCCTCGAAGCAGATCACGACCGGCATCCGTTCCTCAAAGATGCGGAACTCCAGTTCGCGCATCCGCACCTGGTACTTGCCGAGCTGCGTCACATACTTCTTGCGGGGAAGCGTCTTGTTGACGTCGATGGTATCAAGCACGGGCGGCTCCTTTCTCGGCAGAGCGGGAGGGTCGGCGCGCGGAGGCGGCGCGTTCGAGCAGATGGGGCTTTGCGATCGCCGCCGGGCGGGCGGGGACGCCCGCCCCACCTGGGCGGGCGGAGACCCCCGTCCCACGGGAACGGGCGGAGGCCGCCTTCACGGCCGCCGGCCTGGACGCCGGCTTCGCCGCCACGGCTTTCGGGGCCGCACTTGCGACCGTGGCCGACTTCGCGGCCTGCGCGGCGGCCTGCGCCACCACCTTGGCCCTGAGCCGTGCCTCCATCGCCTCTATGAGGATCCGGAAGATCTCGACGCGCGCCCACCGATCGTCCGTCGACTCGATGATGTGCCACGGGGCGTCCTGGGTGCTCGTCTTCTCCAGCATCTCCTCCACCGCCCGGTAGTACTTCTTGTACTGGCGGTGGTGCTTCCAGTCCTCCTCGGTCACCTTCCACTTGAGGATCGGATCCTTCTCGCACTTCCGGAACCGCTTTCGCTGCTCCTTCCGGGAAATGTGCATGAAGAACTTCACGACCGCCTGGCCGTCGTCGGTCAGGTTGCGCTCGAAGTCGTTGATCTCCTGGTAGGCCCGCTGCCAGTCGGCCTTTGGCGTGAGCTTGTCGATCCGCTCCACGAGGGCCCGACCGTACCACGACCGGTCGAACACGGCGATCTCGCCGTAGCCGGGGAGCCGGATCCAGAACCGCCAGAGGAAGGGGCGGTAGATCTCCTCGATGTTCGGGGCCGTCGTGGGATGGACCTTGAACCCGCGCGGGTCCATGCGCTCGAGGAGGAGGTTGATCATCGACCCCTTCCCCGAGGCGTCCCACCCCTCGAAGACGACGGTGGTGGCGATCCCGGCGTCCTTCGCGGTGCGCTGCAGGGCGCGCAGGCGGTCCTGGAGCGGCTGAAAAACCTTCTTGTACTCTTCCTTCGACATCTCTCTCGACAGGTCGACTTTCTCGAGCATGGACGGTCTCCCAAAAGGGGCCGACGGCGGTTGACGGATCAGCCGGGCGTGGGTGGAGCAGCAGAAGTGAAGGGAATTCGGGACCCGACACCTCCGCCGTCCGCCCGAGAGCGGACGCGCGCCGGAATCCCCATTCCCTGACCATTCCCCGAGAGGGCGTGATTCTACGCGGGGCGCGGGAGAGGTGTCAACAGCAATGAGGCGTCATTGTTCAGACGAATCTCCCCCCTTCCAGAAGACGGCCACGAGGGCGATCCCGAGCACGATCGCCGCTCCCGCCCCGGCCAGCAGGATCATCAGGCTCATCGCGCGCACCTCCAAGGAAGCGGGCCACGCCCCGTCAGGAGCGCGGCCCGCGATGGTGTGCCCTTCGTCTTCTCCCCCCCCCCGCCCCCCTGCCCCCCCCTGCGTTACGGGTGCGTGGGGAGCTTGATCGTCGGCTTGTCAAACCTCTTCGAGAGGGCCATTTTGGCCCCCTTCACATAGGCGTTCGTGGCAATCTCCTCCGCCCCCACTTTCGCATCGCCGGCCTTGCCGCCGACCCAGGACACCGTGCCGGCCGCCCACTCCTTCTCGAAGAAGATCCGCCCGCCGCTGACGTCGGTGAGCCGCAGGCTGCCCGGGGCCCAGATGTCGGACCCGTCGACGTGAAAGGAGATCTCCTTCATGTTCAGGAGATCGGTCGGCCGGAACGGCTTCGGCAGCTTCATCATGAACGGGGGGCCCTGCACGCCCTTCTCGCAGACGGCGCTGCCGGGAACCACCACGTCGAAGGTCTGAGCCTCCGCCCCGGGTTCCTTTCCGGGGACGGTGATCTGCACGTTCACCCGGTCGAGCGTCCGCCCCTCGGGAACGTCCTTCGTCGAGAGCCAGACCATCATCCAGTCGACCGGGCGGTTGGCGTAATCCTCGTAGAGCCCGTCGCAGAGGGAGTCGAACTTCTCCGCGAGTTCCTCGAAGTTCTCGTTGAAGGTCGGCTGATCGCGCAGCATCTGATCCTGATCGCGTTGCATCCTCGTCAGCTGGCTGCGGAGCGGGGCGAGGGCGTCGGCCACAACCTCGGGCATCCGATCCCCCTCGCTCCTGACGGTTTCGGCGAGGGCGGTGATCCGGGCCTCCGTGGCCTCGCGGGCGGATCGCTCCTTCGCGAGTTCGGCCTTGAGGGCATCGACCTCGGCGAGGCGCTGGAGCTCCTTCCGGGCCGCCTCCAGCTCCTTCTGCTGCTCGGTGAGCTTCGTCTCGGCCGCATTGGCACGGGCCTCGACGGTGCCCAGTTTGGCGGAAGACTCGTCGCGGAGGGTTTCGAGAGCCGCGTGATTCTCCCAGCCGCAGTAGCCGGCCGCTCCCGCGCCCACCAGGGCGAGGGTCAACGCGCCCGCCGTTGCAATCGTCTTGCCTGACATGACTTGCTGAACCTCCTGACGCCGCGGAACAGCCGCGGAGATCAAAATGCGCCGGGGTCGCCGGGCGGACACCGCCCGTGGCGATCGCGGTCGTGATTCGTGCCTGGCTCGGGGGAATCCGGTGAAACTCGAGACGTACAGGCATGTCCACCCTACCACCGGCCTTTTATTTTATCGGCCGTTGGGCCGCCTGTCAATACTTCCGGGACTCAAGCGAAACTTGCATGACCCCCGCCCGGTCGCTATATTGGCGGGTCTCGGGACGGTACAAAACAGGAGCTTCAGCCATCGCACCGGAGACCCCCATCGATCAGATCGTGGAACGTCTGGAGAAGGAGGGAAACGCCGCCTTCGACGATCTCGCCCGGAGCCGCCCCGTGCCGGTGGTCCAGGACCGGGAGGTGCTCTTCGTCTTCCGGGACCATCGCCAGGCGGTCCGAAGCGTCCAGTTGGTCCACCATGTCGTCGGCCTGCATCGGTCCCCCCGATTCGACCGCGTCAGCAACAACGGGCTCTTCATCCTTCACCTCGTCCTGCCGAACGCGGCCCGGCTGGAGTACACCTTTCGGGTGGTCGGGAAGGACGGCTCACAGCAGATCATCACCGACCCGGCGAATCCCAAGGCCGCCTTCTGCCCGTTTGGACCGAAGAGCGTCGTGGAGACGGCGGGCTACGTCGACCCACCCTGGGTCAGGTTTCAGCCGGGGATCGAGCGCGGATCGATCGAGGAACACTCCCTGAAGACCCGGCACTTTCCCCGGGAGCGGGCGGTAACACTCTACCGCCCCGCGGGGGAGCCGCCGGCCGACGGATGGCCGCTCCTCATCGTGCACGACGGGGGCGATTATCGGCACTTCTCCGATCTCGTCCAGGTGCTCGACAACCTGATCGCCTCGAAACAGATGGCGCCCGTCTTCGCCGCGCTCACGCACCCGGGCGACCGAAACTGGGAGTACCCCTGCACGGAGGAGCACCCAGCCTTCGTCGTGGAGGACCTGATCCCGTTTGTCCGGGCGAACCACCCGGTGTCGCAGGACCGACGCCGCGTCGGCGTCATGGGCGCGAGTTTCGGCGCCGTGGCCTCGGCCTTCGCCGCCTACCGTTATCCGCAGGTCTTCGGGCTGCTCCTCCTCCAGTCAGGCTCGTTCCTTTTCAACCGGCTGTACGGAGTCCAGTCGCGCTACCGCTCGCAGGACGAGTTCGGGCGCATCCGCCGGTTCCTCGAGACCGAGTTCTTCCCGAAGGGCCCCGCCCTCCCCTGCCGTTTCTACATCTCCTGCGGAACCTTCGAGGGGATCTCCGGGTACAGCCGCGAAGTGGCCCAGCTCATGTCGGACGCCGGGCACGAGGTCCACTACCGCGAGACGCACGACGGCCACAACTGGGTCTGCTGGCGCGATACCCTCGGCGAGGCCTTCCCCTACCTCTTTCCCCCCGCGAGTCCGTCCAACTGACGACGGCCCCCCACCATGAGACGCGAACACCATCGCCTGAACTGCCTCGCCCTCGGACACCCGATGGACCTCCTCTCCTACGGCCACTGGGGGCAGCCGCTGATCGTGCTCCCGACGTCGCGGGGGCGGCACGTCGAGTTCGAGAGTTTCCGGATGACCGACGCGATCGCCGATCTGATCGACGCCGGCCGCGTCAAGGTCTACTGTCCGGACGCCGTCGACTGGGACAACTGGTACAACAACGGCGCGCATCCCGCGCACCGGGCGCACCGTTACCTCAAGTATCTCGACTTCATCGTCTACGACGTGGTACCGTTCGTCCGGCGTCACTGTCTCTCGGACGGAATCCGCCCCTGGCTGACCGGGACCTCGTGGGGCGCGCTCCACGCCTCCGTGCTGGCGCTGCAGTATCCTGAGCTCTTCCCGGCCGCGATCTGCATGAGCGGGGCGTACGATGTGACGCCCGGGCTGGGCGGCTACTTCGACCAGAACGTCTACTTCTCGAACCCGATGTCGATCGTCTCCGGCATCCAGCCGGGCGAGTATCGCGACCGTCTCGTTCGCGCCCACAATCTGATCCTCATCTGCGGCCAGGGGAAGTGGGAGGAGCGGGCGCTGCACGACACGCACACCCTGCACGGGATGCTGAACGCGAAGGGCATCCCCCACGTGCTGGATCTGTGGGGATACGACGTGGAGCACGACTGGCCGCAATGGAGGCGGCAGCTCCGGATGTACCTGGAGCGGATGACGGGGTAGAGACCTCGAAATCGAGGAAACACCGACACAAGGAGCGAGAACATGTCGACGACGAGACACACGAAGCTGCGCCGGATCACCCTGCTGCTGGGGACCGAGACCTGCTGGCCGTCCGCCTACGAGCAGATGATGCGGAAGCTCGATCTGCGCGTCCCGATGCCGAATCACGACGTCACCTTCGAGATCGACCGCTGCACCATCGAGCCGTTCAATCTGCGCTACAAGCCGCGTTACCATCTCGTCGTCGACCGCCTCACCCACTGGTTCATGATCGCGCGCGAGTGGCTGAAGAAGATCTCGCTCATGGACAACGTCTACCTGCTCAACAACCCGTTCACGTTTCAGAGCATGGAGAAGCACTCGGCGTTCTGCGCCATGATCCGGTGCGGGCTGCACATCCCGGACACCTGGATCATCCCGCAGAAGGAGTACGAGAAGAGCGAGTCGTTCCGGATCACCACGGAGCGGTACAACAAGGCGTTCGATCTCGACGCCATCGCCGGCGGGATGGGCTATCCGATCTACATGAAGCCGTACGACGGCGGCGGGTGGGTGGGCGTCACCCGGGTGAACAACTCCGACGAACTGCACAAGGCCTACGACGACTCGAAGACGCGCGTGATGCACCTCCAGAAGGCGGTGATCCCGTTCGACGTCTTCTGTCGCGCGATCGCCGTCGGCCCGCAGGTGCTGCCGATGCACTACGACCCGGAGCAGCCGCTCCACAAGCGCTACCTGCTCGACCACAACTTCCTCAGTCCGAAGCTCGGGAAGGAGATGGTGATCATCACCAAGCTCATCAACTCGTTCTTCCGCTGGGAGTACAACTCCTGCGAGGTGCTGATCCGCGACGGCGTCATCCACCCGATCGACTACGCGAATGCCTGCCCCGACTCGAGCCTGACGAGTCTGCACCACTACTTCCCGTGGGTGGTGAAGGCGCTCATCCGCTGGACCACCTTCTGTGCGGCGACGGAGCGGAAGATGCAGGTGGAGCTCGACATGAACAAGTACTGGGCCGTGGGCGACCGGAACGACCTCACCTACGAGCAGAAGCTGGACGAGTACGAGAAGATGTCGGACGCCTACTTCGAGACGGAGAAGTTCAACGCTTTCTGCGCGAAGAACCTGCCGAACCTCGACGAGCAGATGCTGGAGTTCACGAAGACCGAGGAGTTCATGGAACTCCTCCGCGAGACGGTGCGGATCAAGTTCCCCGCCCACGAGCACGAGGAGTTCATCGCCCACTACGCCGGGCTGATCCATCACTGGCAGCAGTGCGAGGAGGATCGGCTGAACGCGCTGCGGAAGGCGGTGTCGCCGGCCCCGGAGGAGAGACCGGCCGTGAAGGTGGCCGCCAGGGGCGCCAAGGCGGCCGAGAAGGAGGCGGAGGCGGGAGTGGGGGGGGACGGGAAGGGGAAGAAGTAGGGGGAGAGTTCGGATCGGGACGCGGGTACGCTTGAATGGGGGGAGGGTGTGCTGCTACGATTCTATCTGGATCCGGAGAGCGGCGATCCGCATTGTTTCGAGCACGGAGTCCGCGAAGATGAGGTTGAGGCGGCGCTCGTGTTCTCCCTTGAAGACCGGCATCCTGTCCAGAGCCTGGGCCAACAGCGAAGGGAACGATGATGTCGGCGCAGTTCTCATAAAAGACGAACAGATATTCTCCGCGCGGGAGGTCGAAAAGCAGACCGCCAGATAGACGGAGGCGCAGGCCGTTGCCGAAGACGAGGCGGGCTACCGGGGACGTCGCCACGCCATGGTAGGGGTCCCGATCGAGCTCGTTCCCGCCGTCCGACGGCTCATTTCACGCCGATTCCTGCGCAAACGACCCGCCTAGGCTGAGTCGGGAAAGCACCCAGCCACCCGCCCGCCCTTCGACTCAGCGCCCGCCGTACGGATGGCGTGCGCGTCGCTCAGGGCGGACGGGCCGATTCATCGGCGCCTGGCCCCGAACTTCGTTGATGCACCCTAGTCGGCTTCAATCGCAACGGTTGCGGCGCGGCTCATCTCGAGCGCAGAACACACATCACGGGGCTAAAACGCACCGACCTTGATGTGGCTGACGCGGGGATTGTGTCCCGCCTGCCCGGCTCAGACGCCCTCACACCGGCGCCGCCGCCTCCCGCGTCTTCTTCAGCACCACCACCCCCAGCGGCGGCACGGTGAGCGAGAGGGAGTGGGCGTGCCCGTTGGAGGGCACCTCTTCGGACGCCACCTCGCCGAAATTGCCGAGGTTGCTCCCCCAGTAGACCTCGGCGTCGCTGTTCAGGAGTTCTCGATACTTCCCCGGGGCCGGAACGCCGAGACGATAGTGGAACCGCGGCACCGGCGTGAAGTTGCACACCACCACCACGAAATCCTCCGGGTCCTTCGCCCGCCGGATGAGCGAGTAGACGCTCCTCCAGTGGTCCTCGCAGTCGATCCACTCGAATCCCGCCGGAGAATAGTCCATCTCGTACAGGGCCGGCTCCGAGGTGTAGAGCCGGTTGAGGTCGCGGACAAACGTCTGCAGCCCGCCATGCCCCGGATGGTTGAGCAGGTGCCAGTCCAGGCTGCCGTCGTGGTTCCACTCCCGTCGCTGCCCGAACTCCCCTCCCATGAAGAGCGACTTCTTTCCGGGATGGGCGTACATGTACCCGTACAGGGCGCGCAGGTTGGCCAGCCGCTGCCACTCGTCCCCCGGCATCTTCGCGAAGAGCGACCCCTTCCCGTG
>JACPTZ010000080.1:10092-11346 GCA_016192525.1 Planctomycetota bacterium | reverse complement strand
TCTGTGGCGTCACCGGGTGGCACGGGCGGCTTGTCCGCCCGTGCCCGGCAGCACGGGCGGCAAGCTGCCCGTGCCACCCACAAATCCGGTGTCGAAGGCCCACTAGGCCCACCTCGGCACGGCCCACAGCAGGGTGGCCCCGCGGGGCGATCGGACGGTGAAGGCCCCCACGGAGGCGGGCATGAGCACGGCCTCCCAGCGGCGAAGTCGCGTCCGGTGCCGGGAGGATCCGGCAGGGTCGATCGACGCGCGGGTGATCACTTCCATCCCCCCGCCGGCCGCGAACAGGAGCACCGACTCTCCGCTCGTGTGGAAGCGCGCGGTTCCCCTCCAGCGGCGTCGCTCGAGACGGAACTTCGCGCCGTCGACGAGCAGTTCCCGCTCGAAGCCGACGGCCGGGAGGCGACGGGGGACGATGCGGTCCGGCCCCCCCCGGCCGACTCGCAGCACGGCGAAGGCGCGATCCACGTGAAGCTCGCGCCGGCGTCCATCGCAGTCGATCCGGTTCCAGTCATAGAGACGGTAGGTGGTGTCGGAGTTCTGCTGAAACTCGGCGACGCAGACGCCCGCCCCGATGCTGTGAACGGTCCCCGGCGGAATCCAGACGGCATCTCCCGGCTTCACCCGGACCAACCTCAGAATCGAGTCGAGCCGATCTTCATGCAGCCGGCGCGCCACCTCGTCCCGGGTCGCCCCGACCCGGAAGCCGCGCACGACGGTGGCCCGGGGACGCGCCCGCAGCACCACCCACGCCTCCATTTTTCCTGCCGGGTCCCGCTCGTGGAGGCGGGCAAAGTCATCGGAGGGATGGACCTGGATCGAGAGCGGTTGCGCCGCGTCGATGACCTTGACCAGGAGCGGAAACGGCTTCGCCGCCGCCCCCGCCTTCGCCGCCGCGCTCCCCACGAGGGAGACAGGATCCTGCCGGAGGAGGTCCTGAAGCGTGCGGCCCCGATGACTTCCGGAGGCGACGACGGACCGCGCTTCCGGACGATCGCTGAGGAGCCACCCCTCTCCGATCGGTCCCCTCTCCGGTCGTGCCGGTTCCGCCCATCGGGCGAGCCGGCGGCCTCCCCAGAGTCGGGGCTTCAGGATCGCGCGAAATCGGAGCGGGGCACCGTACATCGTCTGCATGGTACGTTTCCGCCGGGACGATTGCAAGGAGCGCACGGGCCGCCACCCCGTCTAACCCGGATTATTCGTGAACCAAAGCCCGGTAGCCCCGAGTAGCGGCCCCTTCGGCTTCGCTCAGGG
>JACPTZ010000080.1:0-10085 GCA_016192525.1 Planctomycetota bacterium | reverse complement strand
TGCGGGGCTACGCTCGGAATGGCACAGAGTGGCGACCGGCGCGAAAGCGTGGGCGCATTTGAGCACACTCCGTTATTGCGTTCCGTCGCGGCTTGTGCTTGAATGTGCCCATGTCCCAGTTCGGCTTCCCGAAGTCGGCCCGCCTCCGCAAACGGGCTGAATTCGACCGGGTGTTATCCGAGGCCCGGGGACGGGGAGACGCCCGGCTGGTGGTCCACGCGCGTCCCAACGGGCTCGGCGGGACGAGGCTTGGGATCGTCGTGCCGAAGGGTGTCCGATCCTCGGTCCGGCGGAACCGGTTCAAGCGGCTTCTGCGGGAGGCCTTCCGGATGAACCGGGGGCGCCTGCCGCGCGGGCTGGATCTGGTGGTCATTCCCAGGATCGATCGCGAGTCGCATCGGAACGAATATGCCGGGAGTCTGATCCGGCTGGCGGCGCCGGCCGGACCCGTGAAGAAACCCAGGGCCGACTCGAAATGACCTGGCTCCGCGAAATGTTCCTCATTCCGGTCCGCTGCTACCAGTGGACCCTCTCCCCCATCATGCCGCCGATCTGCCGCTTTCAGCCCACCTGTTCGCGCTACTTTGTGGAGGCGGTGCAGAAGAAGGGGATCCTGTCCGGGACGCTCCTCGGGGTCCGGCGGCTCTGCCGCTGCCATCCGCTCGGGGGCGAGGGGTACGATCCGGTGGAGTAGCCGATGTCGAGCGCCAGCCCGTTCGTGGTCGTCCGCGTTCCCTGCCCCGTCTGCGGGCGGGACGTCACGAACCGCTACATCAAGACCAAGTCGTACATCGTCCAGAACCGCGACGTCGACGGCCGGATCATCGACGTCCGCTGGCTCAATCCCGAATTCCAGCACGTTCGCGTCCAGGACTACATGCTGTGGGTCTGCCCCCACTGCGGCTATGCCGACACCAAGGGGGCCTTTCGCGACGGCGAGGAGCGCGACCGCCACTTCGATCTCATGAAGGACAAGCTGCTCGAAGCGACGCGGGCCGGCGAGCCGGTCATCGAGTCTCTTCGCTCCGGCATTCACTACGCCGACGAAATCATCACCCCGGAATCGGCCGTCAACGCCCATCTGCTCGCGATCTACACGCGTCAGCTCCTGTCCCCGAATCTCCGTCCGCACGAGCGACTGGCCCAGTTCTACCTGCGGCTCGGCTGGTACCGCCGGGAGGAGTGGGCGGAATCGATCCGGCTCTCGAAGGACCAGGCGGAGCGGATGGCCCGGGTGAAGGGGACCTGGAACGACCTTCCCGAGACGGAGCAGCCCTGCCTTCGAAAGGCGGTGGAGCACTTCAACCGGGCGCTGGCCCTGCCGGAGCACCGGGGCGATCCGCGGCATCAGATCGGCACCCTGGGGCTGGTCGCGTCGATCCACCAGCGGCTCGGCGAGCGGGGCGAGGCGATGGGCGTGAAGCGTCAGATCTTCGAGATCGCCCGCGAGGCGCGAAACGAGCGGAACCGCGTCCTGGAGGAGGGAGGCCGGGCGGAGCAGGAGTTCGGCCGGGAGCGGCTCCAGCAGGACGTAGAGTGGCTCACAAACGCGATCGAGGAGACGAAGGCCTCGCTCAAGCAGATCTTCGACGAGATCGTGGCCGAGGAGACTCCGAAGGTGGAGCAGGAACTGCGCGAGCAGCGTCTGCTTCTGAACCTCCCGCTGATCGAGATGTGGCGCAAGGAGGGCCGCTTTCACGAGGCGACCCTTCGCGCCCTGCAGGAGCACGTCGAACTCACCCAGGCCGCGATGAACGCCCCTCCTCCCGGCGCCGAGGTCGAATCCGCGGCGGCGGCCAATCCCGCGGCGCCCGAGCCGGAGTTCAAGCCGACGCAATCCTTCCGGATGCGGCTGAAGGGGCTGATCGACCGGATCCGGCGCGGGGAGTAGGAATCATGTCGCACCGCACCTTCCGGGTGTGGCTCATCAGTGCCCTCCTGTGCCTTTGCTCAACGATCGAGGCGGAGGATCAGCCACCGCCGCTCGAACCCGTTTTGAAGGCACTGTCCTCGGATTCCGCCGCCGCTCGTTCGGCGGCCTCGACAGCGCTGGACGACTGGTGCCGGGCGGCCGGAGCGCATGCCGCCGATCTGCTGCGTGCGCGCCTCGAGACCGCGGGTCCGGGACTCAAGCCCCGGATCGAGGAGCAGATCGCCTTTCTGGATCAGCTGGCAGATACCCGCAAGTTCCTCTCCTTCTTTGAACTCCTCGACCTTCCCGCCATTCACGGCAAGCCGTATGTGCTCCTCAACACGGGAACCTGCACCCTCCACGGGCAGGGGACCGAGAGAGCCCTGTGGTTTCACTACGCCGCCGGCTGGCTCATCGAGGAGTCGGCGACCGAAGTGAAGACGCTGAACGAGGTCCTCGGGGTGAATTCCTTCAAACGCGTGTACGACCTGCCGAAAGAATGGGATGAGTTCGCCTCGAAACATCCTCCGGACATGCCGCTCCCGGGCCAGGTCATCGAAACGCCCATCGGGGACCTGGTCGCCAGATGGCTCACAGACGAATCGACCTTTATGCTGGGCGAGCGGGAACAGGCTGTGACGCGAGAGAGCATCCGCGCCTGGTTCGCTTTGTGCCAGGACCAGGAGCGCGGGGCGGTCGCTCTCACGGAGCGAGCGCGACAGAAGTTCCAACAGGGGGTGGAGTGGGCCGCTCCGAACGATCGGCGAAGCGCCGAGGAGGTGGCCGTCACCGGTCTTGCGATCATGCTCCGAACGACGGCCATCGGGGACGGGCATGCAGGCGCCCCCCGGCCCCAATGCCTTGATCTGTGGAGGCGAATCGCGAGATTGCCGCCAACCTACCTCACCCCGCAGGTGGCGGAGACCGCAGCCGCCTATGAGGCGATGATCGAGGAGGACGCGAAGTGGAAGGAGCCGACGTCTGAAGAGCTGTCGGCCATGAACGTCTCCGACCGTGTCGAGTACTGGCTGTACAAGCTGCGGGACCTCAGCATCAGCCAGTCGTCGCAGCCGGGACACTGCTACGTGTGCGGCCCATGGGGCTGGCCCCAGGATCGCGCGGCGAATCCGGCCAAGGAACTGGTGCGGCTGGGATGGGAGGCGGTGCCGCAAATCATCGCGCATCTGGACGACCCACGCCCGACTCGATGTCTCGGATTCTGGCGAAACTTCATGCCCAGCAGCAATTACTTGCTCCGGTATGCCGACTGCTGCCAGCAGATATTCGAGGAAATCACGGGATACCCGGTGTTCGAGGAGCGGTCGACCCATTCCTATCCGTGGATGGACGGCAAATGTCCTGAGATGAAGCGCAAGGCCGGGGAGTGGTGGGACTCCGCCCGAACCCTGACCGCCGAAGATCGTCTCTGGGCGCTTCTGGATACCAATCCGGCCGGGGCGACCGTCATGCTCCTCAAGATGGACTCCGAAGGGACCCTGCCCCGGCTTCTCGATGAGGCCGGAAAGCGCCGATCCGTGGCCATTCTGGATGAACTCGGCTCCAGGTTGAGTCAGAAGCACGTCGGAACGCTGGAGTCCTTCCTGTCGGCAGAGTCCCCGAGGTTTGTGCTCTCGGCAGCGCGAATCCAGTGGTCCCCTTGGGGAGTGGAGAGCGGGGCCCGCGAGGTGGCCAGGCGCCTGCACGCGCTGGCGGACATCCAGGATCCTGAGGCGTCGGACTGGGCCGTGGAGTCCGTGGACTTCCTGGCGGTGATTCCGCGCGACTTTGCGGTAGAGTCCCTCTGCTCTCTGACGGCCCACCCGAACAAAGAGGTGCGCATCCGGGCGATCGAGAAGGCGGCCGACGTGCGCGATCCCCGTGTGGCCGAGGCACTCATGACTCAGACGATGTGCCCGGAGAAAGTGGGGTACTCACGCCTGTTTGAAACCCGGTTCTGCGATCTTGCGGCCGAGTCGCTGCAGTCCCTTCTTGCCTTCGAACCGGAGATGGAATTGAGCCGCACGGTGGAGGACAACGACGCGTACATCGCACGTCTGACGGAATGGTGGACGGCGAACCGGGACGGGCTGCGGCGCGAACTGGAGATCGATTCCAGGAAGCGTTGACGTGCCCGGCGCCCGCGTCGGGGCGGGACTAGCCGCGAGACGGGCGGGCGGGGGCGAGCCCCGCCCCTACGCTCAGAGTCCCGCAGGGGCGGCCCTTGCGGCCGCCCGCCTGTGGACCGGCCGAGCCGCAGAACAAGCGGGCGGGGGCGAGCCCGGCCCCCACGCTTCCCCTGCCGAGATGGACGCCTAAGCGAGGCCACTCACACCACGCCGACCGATCCACGCGATCGCAAACAGAAACGCCGCCCCCCCACATCGGGGAGGCGGCGTTCGGTTTCCGCTCAGCGGTTGACTTCCGACTTCCGACTTCCGACTCTCGACTTTCGACCCTCGACTTCCGACTCCTATACCGGGATCTGCCACTGATCGTCCCGCACCTGCTGCGAGACCTTGTACGCCCCGCGGGCGACAAGGCGCTTGTAGTCCGGGACCTTCTGCACCCGGGCCGCCACGTAGCCGCCCTCCTGCAGGCGGGCCTGGATGAACTCCTGCAGCCCGCCGATCAGGCTGCCGCCGCCGGTGAAGATGATGTTGCCCAGCATCTGCTCCACCCAGTCGGTGTCACACCGGTGGATCAGCGCCTCGATGTTCTTTACGATGTCCTCGGTGATCGACTCGCAGGCGGCGCGGACGGCGTCCGTGATATCCAGTTCGCGCGGCTTCCCGCGGACGGCCGTCGTCACGATCACCTTCCGCTTCGGCGTCCCCACGAAGGAGTTCTCCTCCTTCAGGCGCGTGATCGAGACCGAGGAGATGTCGCAATCGGGGTAGCGCTTCTGGATTGCGGAGCGGAGCGCCATGTCGATGTCGTTCCCGGCGTGCGCCACGGAAATCTGCTCGTCCTTGCCGGGGTAGTAGCCCTGGACCATGCAGAAGTCGGTGGTGCCGGCGCCGATGTCGACGATGAGCGAATTGCGGGTCGGATCGATGTACCCGTTGTCGCTGAGACGGCTTTCATCCCGCAGACCCATGGCCGCGAGGAAGGGTTCGGGGACGATCAGGATCTTCGCGAAGGCATGCGCGCTGGCCTGGCGGAGCGAGGAGAGGTCCTCCGTCGAGGCATTCGCCGGGCACCCGACCACCCCCCAGATCGGGCGCTGGCCGCTGGGATCCACCAGACTGCGGAGGTGGGTCACGAAGTCCTTCGAAATCGCGAGATTCGAGATGATGCCTTTCTCCATCGGCCACTTCAAATCGAGGTAACGCCGGTTCCTGAGCGCCTCTTCGCCGTAGAGGACGGTCTTCCCCTTCGGAAGAATGCCGGGCAGGAGCCCGGGCTTCGCATACCCGACGACCGAGTAGACAAGTTCCGACTTCTCGTCCCCGCCGCCCCCTCCGTACACGATGACGCTCGTGTTCGTGCCGAAGTCGAATCCGAGCTTCAGCAGATCCCGATCCACGCGAGGGGCCGCATCGGTTCTGACCTCGTTCTTGTCTTTGACTCCCACCACCATGACAGTACCTCCTGTGCTGCACCCTTCGCCAGGGCCGGGGGCGCCGGCCATCGCCCGTCCCTCGATCCTGAGGGGCGGCTATACGGGACTTCCCTCTTTCTGCAGGTGATCGATGATCGCCTGGATGTCGTCGAACGGGATCCTGATCTTCTCGGGTTTCGCCGGGACCTTCTCCTCCTCCGAGGCGGCCGCAGGACGGGAAACGGGCAGCGACTTCGCAATCTCCCGGGCGATGAGACCCGTGTGGGCCCGGAAGACCTTGGCACCGACCCGCTCGAAGATCGTCGAGATCGCCTCTTCGACCTCCGGCGTGATCGACGCGCCCATTCCGATCCGCCCCTGCTGCGCCAGGAGCGCCAGCACCTCCTTCGCCACCTTGCTGGTCCGGGCGTTCTCCTCCGCCTCGGCCGTGAGGCCCAGTTCCTCCGCGCGGACCTCCTCCACCGTCCGGTTCGTCAGCACCGCCTTGCGCTCCAGCCGGCGCTCGTTCTTGAGCCGCAGCGCCCGCTGCGCGATGGATTCCCGCATGACCATGATCCTGCCCGGTTCGACCGCCCTACCGGACCCGGTCGGCAGTCCGCCATTCCTCGCATCGGCATTGCACCCTCCCCCCTTGAGGAGAAGCCCCACGCGGTCCGGGGGCAGCCGCGGAGGGTCCGATAATACTGGGGTCGCCAGGGGGACGTCAAGAGATGTTCAGAGGATGTACCGCTTCAGGTCCTCATCCTTCAGGACCCCCTTGAGGCGCTCCTTCACGAAGGCGCGGTCGATCTCCACCTTCACCCCCCTCATCTCCGACGCCTCGAAGGAGACCTCCTCCAGCACCCGTTCCATCACGGTGTGAAGCCGGCGGGCCCCGATGTTCTGCGTGCTGGAATTCACCTTCGAGGCGATCGAGGCCATCTCCTCGATCCCGTCCTTCCTGAAGACGAGCCGCACCCCCTCCGTCTCGAGCAGCGCCTGGTACTGCTTGATGAGGGCGTTCTTCGGCTCCGTGAGAATGCGGACGAAGTCCTCCTCCCCGAGCGAGGAGAGTTCCACGCGGATCGGAAACCGGCCCTGCAGCTCCGGAATGAGGTCCGAGGGCTTCGACATGTGAAACGCCCCCGCGGCGATGAACAGGATGTGGTCCGACTTCACAGGTCCGTGCCGCGTGGGCACCGTGGTCCCCTCCACCACCGGCAGAAGGTCCCGCTGCACTCCCTCCCGCGAGACGTCGGGTCCGTGCGTCTGCTCCTTTCCGGCGACCTTGTCGATCTCGTCGATGAAGATGATCCCGTTCTGCTCGGCCCGGGCGAGCGCGTCGCGCGTCACCCGCTCCTTGTCGATCAGCTTGTCCGCCTCCTGCTGCTGGAGAATCCGCCTCGCCTCCGTGACGGTCACCTTCTTCTGCGCGCTCCGGCCGGGCAGCAGGTTTCCGAGCATGTTCGGGAAGTCGAGTCCGTACTCCTCGAACCCCTGATTCGAGAAGACCTGCATGAGCGAGGTGGGACGCTCGTCGACGGTGATCTCCACCTGACGCTTGTCCAGCGTCCCCGCCCGGAGCCGTTCGCGCAGCTTCTCCCGGGTCTCCGTCTGCTCCTCGAGCGGCTCATCGCCCTCCGGTCGGGGGCGGGCCGGCGCCCTTGGAAGCAGGAGGTCGAGCAGCCGCTCCTCCGCGTTCTCCTCCGCCCGCTTCCGCACGTCCTTCATGGCCTCCGCCCGGACGAGGTTCATCGAGGCCTCGACCAGGTCGCGGACCATCGACTCGACGTCGCGACCGTGGTACCCGACCTCCGTGTACTTGGAGGCCTCCACCTTGATGAACGGGGCTCGGACAAGGTTGGCCAGGCGACGGGCGATCTCGGTCTTGCCCACGCCGGTGGGACCGATGAGGATGATGTTCTTGGGAGCCACCTCATCCCGCAGTTCGGCCGGGAGGTGCTGCCGCCGCCACCGGTTCCGGACGGCGATGGCCACCGCCCGCTTGGCGGCGTTCTGGCCGACGATGTACGTGTCCAGCTCCTCGACAAGCCGGTGCGGGGTCAGTTCGTCGAGATTCAGTTCCTGGCCCATCGCTCTCCGATTCAGGATCGCCAACGCAACCCGATCGAATGGCATTCAGTGTTGCTGCACCGCTCGGAGTCCCTTTCAGTGGACTCGGCGGCTTACGGTGCTTCTTCCCTCTCTACGCCGACACCTGCAGCCGCGAGGGGAGCATGAAGTCAGTTCGGTCTACCCTCTTCTTCTTTTTCGGTCTACCCTCTTCTTCCTTTTCGTTCCACCCTCTTCTCTGTTGTTTCCTGAATTCGCGTAATTCGCGGTCCCCTCTGTTGTATCCTGAATTCGCGTAATTCGCGTAATTCGCGGTCCCCCTCTGTTGTTTCCTGAATTCGCGTAACTCGCGGTCCCCTCTTCGCGCCCTTCGCGGTCAAACCTCTTCAACCGTAATGTGCGTGTTGGTGTAGATGCAGATCTCGGCGGCAATGGAGAGCGCTTCGCGGACGACCTCGGCGGCCGTCATCTTCGAGTGGCGGACCAGGGCGCGCGCGGCGGCCACCGCGTAGGGACCTCCGGACCCGACTCCGACAATCCCGTCATCCGGCGTGATCACATCGCCGCTCCCAGAGACAAGCAGCACATTCTCCCGGTCGACCACGACCAGCAGCGACTGCGTTCCGGGAGGCGGTCAAGCTCTACGACGAAGCGATGACGCTCGAACCGGGGAACGCTTCCCTGGAACTTCTCCAGCATCTTCTCGAACCGCTCCATCAGGGCGAACGCGTCCGCCGTGGCGCCGGCGAACCCGACGACCACCTTGTCCTTGTGAAGCCGTCGGATCTTGTGGGCGTCGTGCTTCACCACGGTGGCGCCGTGCGTCACCTGGCCGTCGCCCCCGATCGCCGTGGCGCCCTTGTGCCGTACGGCAAGGATCGTGGTTCCGTGATACTCAGGCGACCGGGCCATGGCACTCCCCAGAATCGAACTCCGGCAGACTCCGTCCCACCCTGGAGTCTATCCTAAAACTCGCCTTCCGTAGGGGCACGGCGCCGCCGTGCCCCTACGGCGGGTTTCTGAGGTAGTCTTCTACTCCCCTCCCGCCACCGGAGGAGGCAAGCCCTACTTCGCGCGAAGAAAACAATGCACCCTCTGTTCGCTCGCCGCATGGTGCCGCCGCTCGATCCACGCGTTCCCCGGTTCGAGCGTCATCGCTTCGTCGTAGAGCTTGACCGCCTCCCGGAACGCGTCGAGCGCCTTCCGACAGGCGACGTTGGCCCCGGCGTCCTTCCCGTACGACCTCTCGAGCTGTTCCAGCCCTTCCTTGTACTTGTCATTGGCAGCCTGGACGACCTTCGCCGTCTCCGGGTTCCGGAACACGGGCGTAGAGTCGTTTGACGCGGGCGGTTCGACGGGCAGATCATCATGGGTGGCGTCGACGACCGCCCCGTCGCCGTCCCCGGCCACGGGCGGCAAGCCGCCCGTGCCACCCCCCGTTCCGCCGGCGCCTCCTCCCACCGTTCCGGCACCGCCGCCGGATCCGCCCGAGCCCCCCGCCCCGCCGGCGACCGGACCCGGCCGCGGTCCGCCCGCGAGGGCCGCGTACCGGCTCTGCGGAAAGGCGGTCTTCAATCGGTCCAGAAGTTCCTGCGCCTTGTCCGCGCTCCCGCGCTGGCGGAACCAGAGCGCCGTCTCGTACAGTTCGCGCGCCTTCGCCTCGGCAATCGTCTCCGGCAGGGCCGGATCGGCGGCGACGGCGCGATCGAAGTAGTCGACCACCCGCTCCGCGAGGCCGTTTCGATAGCAAAAGACTCCCAGCTCGAAGAGATCCAGCCCCGTCGGCCGACGAAGCCGCTCCTCCTGCTTCTTCAAATCCGCCTCCACGCGGGTGCGAATCTCCGATGGCGGCACCTTCTCGATGGACTTGATCTGCCCCCGCGGAATTGCCCCCTCGATCCCGTTCGCGCGCCGGATCCAGACATCGCTGGGGCTGTCCGAGGTCATCTTCCCCTCCAGCCTGTTCCCGTTCGTGAGATGCACCACCACATTGTCCTCAAGACCCAGCATCGTGGCGGGATCGACACCGTCGCAAAACTGCTGGTATGACGCCAGGGCCTTGCGGCGCCGCTCCACCCGATCCGCGTCCGCCGGAGACAGCCGCTCCTTCTGGAAGCGGGCGAGCCGGTCGGCTCCCAGTTTGAACTTTGCCGATCGGGCCTGCTTGTCCGCTTCCGCGAGGACACCCGCCACTTCGGTCGCCGGGATCGTCGGGAGCGAGGGCGGAGGGGCCACCACCGGGGGGACCACCGGGGCCGGGACGGTGGGCGAGGTTGTGGACTTCGTCGGAGCGGGCGGAGTCGGGAGTGGAGCCGGCGGGGGCTCCGCCGGGCCGGGGAGATGGGCGGCGGTGAGGTCGCCACGCTCGACGGCGTCGTATACGGCCCATCCGGAGCCGACGACGACCGAGACGAAAAGGACGCCGAGGAACTTGCCCTTCACAGGGTCGCTCTCTCCATCGGGACGGGCGCGGCGGCTCGAACCGCGCCGTCCGGCATTCTACGGGTGGCCTCCGCCAGGCGCAAGCGAAACCTCGGACGCCGACGGCGCCGCGCTCAC
>JACPTZ010000061.1 GCA_016192525.1 Planctomycetota bacterium | reverse complement strand
AGGCTTTCCAGCCTGTGCGGCACAGGCTCGAAAGCCTGTGCTACCGATTTCCTGCCACGCCCCGCGTTTTCAGACAGGGCCTAGGGCGCTTTCCCCGTCTCCGCCTCCGCCGCCGGCGGCTCGGCGGCCGGCCGTTGCCTGAGCTTGGTGATCTGGCGGTCGCTTTCCCGCAGGCGCTTGGTCAGCACCCGCAGGATGTTGCTGGCGATCTCTCCGCGGTCGGTCAGCATCTCGTGGAAGTCGTCCTGGGCGATTGTCAGGAGCTCCAGGTCCTCCAGCGCCTTCACGGTGGCGGAACGAGTCTCCTGATCCAGCATCGACATCTCGCCGAAGCAGTCCCGCTCTCCGAGTTCCGTGAGCCGGTGACCGCTGACCAGGACCTCCACTCTCCCCTTCACGATGACGAAGAGGGTGTCGCCGGGCTCCCCTTCGCGCACCACCTCCGCGTCCTTCGCGACGAACGTCTCCTCGCAGATTTCGGCGAGCGCGGCCAGGTCCTCCGCCGGAACCCCCTGGAGGAGGGTGACATGCCGGAGGAAGACGATGCGTTCGAGGGTCGTGAGCACGAGGGGTCCTCCTTTTTCTTCGGGGGCGGGCGTGCGTCCGGTGTCCCGGAGCAAACTCCTCACCGTGGTCCGGACATGCCTGTCGCGGTCCTCGAGCAGCTTCATGAGCGCCTCCGCCGCCGCGGGGCCCTGCAGTTCCGCCACGGTCCGCGCGGCGGTCTCCCGCACGAGCGCCGACGGATGCTCGAGGGCCGGGACGACCCGCAGGCCGAGTCGCCCGATCTTGTACACCCGGATGGACTCCATGGCGACGACGCGCAGCCAGGCGTCCGTGCCGGCGAGGGCCTTCTCCACCCAGGCGTCCGCGGAAGCCGTCGGCAGCTCGAACAGCTCCGCCCCCGCGGCCGATTTGCGGGCGATCGGGGAGTCTTCGAGCAGCCCGAGCAGCGGCTTCTTGAGCCTCGGTCCGACGGTGTTGTCCGCCAGTTCGAGCGCGTTTGATTTCTGCGCCGCGGTGCCGGACCGCAGGTTGCGCCGGATCAGGTCGATGGATCGCGACGGATAGTGCAGACGCAGCAGGCTGTAGATCCGGTCAAGACTTCGGAACTCGCCCGACCGGAAGGTGCTCTCCACCAGTTCCCCGGGGTATGCCGCCTGCATCGCCTCCCAGTCCCGATACAGCGCGTAAAAGTCACGCATCTCGACGAGGAGCCGCTCCTCGACGCGATCCGCGTTGATCGATCCCGGGGAATCGAGACCGACGTACACCCGGGCCGCCGCCTTGAGGATCTTCCGGCGCACGCGTGGATCGGGATAGTCGATCCGGCTGAACAGCGTCTGAAGCGCCGCGGGGGTCCCGATGCGACCGAGCACCCGGGCCACATGCTTCGCCGCCGTCTGGCTCTCTCCGTTGCCGTCGAACACCCGGACGATGCGCGGAATCGCCTCGTCCCCGTAGCGCTGGAGGGCGAGTTCGGCGGCAGGGGCGGCCTTTACGTCGCCGAGGAGCGGCAGGAGCGGGTCGATCAGATTCGGATTCCCGATGAGTCCCGCCGCATCGGCGGCGGCCACCCGGACGCGCGAATCGGCGTCTTCCAGGAGCGGCACGAGCTGGCGGTAGAAGTGCCGCACGCCGATGATCCCGAGGATCCGGGCGGCGAGGGCGCGGTCTTCCCATGTCGGCCCGGCGAGCAGGTGTTTGAGATCGGTCCCGCAGGTCATCACGCCGTCGAGTCCCCCGTACTTCATCAGACCGGCGATCGCGGCGGCGCGGACGGCCGGCGAGGGGTACTCGCGGAGCGGCAGCACCCGCTCGATGGCGTCCTCCCGCTTGAGCGCGCACCAGGCCATGAGCGCCGCGGCGCGGAGGTTCGGGGACCGGTCGGCCATCGCGGCATCGATCCGGAGCGAGTGCGCCGGGTCCGGATGGCGTTCCAGGATCCCCATCGCGGCGATGCGGATCCGCTCGTGAGGGCTGGCGAGGAGCCGGTCCAGGTGCGGGATCAGCGTCTCCTCCCCGGCGTCGCGGATCCGCTCGAGGGCGAACACCGCCGTCTCCTCATTCTCGTCGTCGAGGAGCGAAATGAGCGACTGGAGGGTGAGGCTCTCCCCCTCGTGCCCGTCCATGTGTCCCTGCCGGAGGCGCCGGTCCTTGAGCGTCCGCGTGAGGGCCTTCACGTACTCGGTCCGGAGGAACACGATGCAGACGAGCCACGCCAGGAGGAGCGGGATCGTGATCAGGGACAGTCGCTGCGGAAACGCCGCGTTCGCCGCCACGATCAGGACGATTCCCCCCACGGCATAGGCGACCGGCTTCACGATGGCGTCCATCAGGGCCCGGATGCGGCCCTTCACGGCCTCCGGGAACGGGAAGTACAGCAGCTGGAAGGAGGCCTCGTTGATGGAGTACTGGAAACCGTTGTCGCTGAACTTCAGGATGGATGCGACGTAGATGGACTGGCTGAAGAGGAGCGCGACGGAGGATCCGAGGAGGCTGATCGGCATGATGGCCAGCCCGACCAGCAGTCCGAACGCCGCGAGGATGCGCGAGGTGCAGAAGAACTGGAGGACGAAGGCGATCGCGCCCACCACGGCGTAGAAGAGACCGAAGTAGGCCGTCAGGTCCTCCTTCTTCTTGAAGGTGTCCTTCGCGATGATCTTGAACTGATAATCGGCGACGGTGCAGGCGACGAAGACGAGGAGGATGGTGAGCGCAAAGAGCTGGGCGTAGCGGGTCCCCAGGAGCGACCCCTCGCGCGTCGCCGGCGCCTGGCCGGCGGCGCGGGGCCTGGGAGGGGCCGGGGCGGCACCCCGCGCGTACCAGCGCCGGACGAGGGCGGCGCAGAGGACGATCCCCCCCATGAGGGCCAGGATCACGAACACCAGGTTTTCGGTGGTGATCAGGGCCGCCGACAGGGCCGCCTTGATGGCGATTCCGCAGACCACGATTCCGAGGACGCGACCCGCCCCGATCACGCCGAAGAGCCGCTTGGCGTCGCGGGTGGTGTGGACGTCGTTGGCGTAGGTCCAGCACTGGACGATGATGAGATTCCCGATCACCTCCGCCCAGATGAAGAAGACGGAGTAGATCCACTTCCAGTCCACCGTCTTCGCGATGTCCATCTTGATGGCGACGAGGATCGCCAGATACGAGACCGCGGAGAAGGTGGTGAATCCGATGATCAGAAGATCGCGGCGGATCCGGTCGGCGAACCGGCTGTAGACGGTGGCCACCAGCGCGGAGACGACGCCGTATCCCACCCACATCCAGGGGAGGAGCGCCGCGGCGTTCGGAAGCTGGTTCAGGAAGAGGGAGTCGCGGACGGATCGACCGATGATGAAGATGCTGGAGGCGGTGAGCAGGTAGACGAAGAAGAGGGCGGTGCGCCCCTCCTCGCCCGGCTGGATGTTCAGCACCGTCTGGAGGACGTTCTGAAGGCGGCTGGGACGGGACTCGGTTGGGGCGGTTTCAGCCATTCTGTCGCCAGCGGGTCAGGGTCCGGATTTCGCCGGTGTGAATGTCGTACACCCAGCCGTGCAGGCGTGGGACCGCGCCGGACCGGTGGAACTTCTTGATCAGGGCGAACGAGGCGAGGTGCCGGACCTGGAGTCGGACGTTTTCCTCGACGAGCCGGCGGTGCCGCTCCTCACGGGAGAGTTTCCGCCGCCGGGCGAGGGCATCCACCTTCGCCTTCGCCCCCCCGGCGATGAGGAGCCAGTCGGCGATGTAGGTGTCCTCGATCCCCTCGTCGAGGGCGCGGATGCCCCCGCAGCCGTAGTGGCCGCAGACGGCGATGTCGCGGATCTTGAGGAACTTCACCGAGAACTCGATCACCGAGGCGATGTTGACGTCATTGAAGGCCACGATGTTGGCGACGTTCCGGTGGACGAAGATCTCGCCGGGGCGGCTCCCGGTGATGATCGACTCGGGTGTCCGGGAGTCGGAACACCCGATCCAGAGGAGCCGGGGGCGCTGTCGGGCGGCGGTCTTCTCGTAGTAGGCGTGATGCCGTTCAAATTCCGTACGCTGGAAGCGTCGGTTGCCCTCCAGGAACCGGGCGACGGAGAAACGCGCGGACATGGCCGGGAAGTCTAGCATGCCGGCGGGGAAAGGCAAGCATGGAGATGCGGAGCCCGGAGAGTTTGTTGAACGGATTGGGGCGGGGGAGGGGAACAGGGGGTGGGCGCAGGGTCGCGCGCGGGACTACCAGTAGTCCTGCGGCGAGGGCGGTTCCTTGTCACGGACTTTGACCACGAGCAGGGCGATGCTGACGACGAGTCCGACGACGCCGAGAAGGAGGGGGAGTCGGGTGTACGTCTCGGCGTAGTTCCACCACGGGATCACGCCGGGAATCCCCGCGAGGAGGCACGGAACGACGCCGCCCACGATGAGGCCCGAGGCGAAGAGGCGCCGGGAGCGCGTCCGCACGCGCGCGCTGGGACGGTTGGACTGGTCGCGTTCGAGCGAAACGAAGGCCGCGATAAGAAGGACAGCGCCGGCGGCGAGCAGAACGACGAGGAGATAGAGCGGAAGGGAGGTCATGATGGTGCAGGGGGCGGGATTTGAACCCGCACGGCCGAAGCCATACGCCCCTCAAACGTACGTGTCTGCCAGTTCCACCACCCCTGCACGGACGGCGGCTTGACGAGGGTGAACGGTATTAAGCCACGGGAGACGCTCCACCGCAAGTGAATTGCAGCGACGGCAGGGGGCAGGGGTTAGGGGCTAGGGGGCAGGGGTTAGGGGACAGGGGTTAGGGGGCGGGGGTTAGGGGGCGGGGGTTAGGGGGCAGGGGGTGCAGGTAGGGGCGGGGACCGACCGGTCATTGCATGTCTTGCGAGCCACTCCGCACCGGGGCATTCGATCCGGTTGGTGACCATTCCCGCAGCGTCGAGGTTGGGACCCGCCCGGCCGGGGGCAGGGGCCCCGCCCCCTGCCTCTGGTGCGAGGGGAGGGATTCGAACCCTCACGGGTTTCCCCACGGGCTCCTAAGACCCGCGCGTCTGCCGGTTCCGCCACCCTCGCAGCGGGAGCGTCGATAGTCCGAAGTCGTCGGTCCGAAGTCAATCCCAGCGGAGCTTCGCCCTGGGGCCGGCAACCAGCTCCAGCAGGAGCCGCAATTCAGCGATCGACCCCGGGGGATCGAAGCACCTCTTCGGCAGAATGATGCCGTAGCTCGTGTCGAGTACGAGAACAAAATCGGTCGGCGTCTCGACAGCCTCGTGCAGAGCATCCCAGGAGATTTCACTCGATGTGAGTTCGGAACGCGTCTTGATCCCCTTCTCATCGAGGACATGGTGCACGGGACGCGTGACCCCGGGCCAGCGGCCGAACTCCTGCCGTCCCACCCGCGCCAGCACCCTCCTCCACACGATGAAGAACAGGCCTCCCACGGTCCCCCATACGGTCATTCTGGCGAGCATGGACCTAAGCCAGTTGTCTTCGACCCCGAAGTGGAGATCGGGAACAAGGTCCGCTGGGTCGAACGCCGCCAGGCCGCAGAAGGTGATTCCGAGGAAGAGGCTGACGGCTTGAAGGCCCGTGCGCTGGGATGCGTATCTTTTTCGCACCTCAAGAGTCGCCCGATACAGCTCCTCCGCGGAAAGCTGGACCCTCACTTCGATGACGCGTGGCACCGCCATGCAACTCGAAACCCGAGACCCGAAACCTGAAACCCGAAACTACTCCTCTTGCACCCCAAGGCGCCAGGACGGATACTCGACTCGCGGGGGTGCAGCGCGTCATCCTCGGGCGTCGATCGACCCGCCGCCGTCAGATCCCCGGCGGGGAAACGACTCCCAGGATCCTGCAGATACCGCGAACCGTGCCGCGTTTCAGAACTCGGTGACGCGGCACCGACGATTGGGCCATGTTGCGCGGATTGAGCCAAACGTCGTGTCGCGCGCCGGGATGGTGAAAGACGCATCCCTGGTCCCGGAGGTGTCTTTCAAGATCCCTGCGGTTCACCGTAGCGCTCGCTCTTTGGTGCTCGGGCGCAGGCGTGTTTTCCGCCACAGCATCGCTCGTGAGCACCGCAGGGCGCGGAGGGCATCCCGAGCGTTGGAAAAAGCCTCGTTCACGGTATCCGCCTCAGTGATGAGTTCGGGGTCGAGCGGTGATGTTACGATGAAACCGCCCTCTTGCGCCTCCTCGAGCGAGAGCACCATCTTCCCGTCGCTTACGGTATAGGACTTGGCCACTTCTGCCTCCGTGCCTGGGGCGATGCAATTCGCCCTCCCTCGTTCGCTGATGTTAGCACCGAGAAGGCGGACCGTCAATGCAACCGGGGAAACAAGACCGTCAGGACAGGATGGTGCCCGCTCTGGGATCGGTTTCCCATGAGATGCAGGCCTTGAGTCGCCAAGCGAGCGGGAACACGTCGCGGTGGCGGAATTCCAAGACGTCCAAGACGCCGTCCGGGATTTCTCCTTGCACACCGTCCGCGAGAGTCGCGCCTGGCGAGATTTCGACCTTCATCTCGCTTCCCGCGGCATCGTGGGTGACTCCGTGGTACACGTTCATGCACCCAGCGTAGAGTGTTCCGTTGGGCGCGCGAAACTCCGCTGCAACGACCCCGAAGAACCCATGTTCAGGGGTTCTGTCACCATCGATGGGCTTTACCCAAGTCTCGTCCTGTCCAGGGACTCCCTCCGCATCGAGATCGAAGACCGGCTTCCGTGAGTCGAGCGTGGCCACGACTACTCCTCCTCCTCCCTCAGCTTGGCCAGCACGCTGTAATCCTCGAGCGTCGTCGTGTCGCCCACCGTGGCCTTGCCGGAGGCGATGTCGCGGAGGAGGCGCCTCATGATCTTGCCGGAGCGGGTCTTGGGCAGCGCGTCGGTGAGACGGACCTCCGCCGGTTTCGCGATGGCGCCGATCGTCTTCCCGACATGCTCGCGGATGTCCTTCCGAACCTCCGCCGTCCCGTTTTTGCCGCTCTGCAGGGTGACGAACGCCACGATCGCCTGGCCGGTCAACTCGTCCGGCCGGCCCACCACGGCCGCCTCCGCCACGCTCGGATGGCTGACCAGCGCGCTCTCGATCTCCATCGTCCCGAGTCGATGCCCGGCCACCTTGATCACGTCGTCCTGGCGACCCATGATCCAGAAGTACCCGTCCTCGTCCTTGCGGGCGCCGTCGCCCGTGTAGTAGGCGCCCGGCACTTCGCTCCAGTACTGCCGCCTGTATCGCTCGTCGTCCCTGTAGACGGTCCGCAGCATCGAGGGCCACGGCGTCTTCAGGACCAGCATCCCCCCCTGACCCGCCGGCACCGGCTTCCCGTCCTTGTCCACCACCTCCGCCACGATGCCGGGGAACGGACGCGTCGCCGACCCCGGCTTCGTCGCGGTGGCGCCCGGGAGCGGCGTGATGAGGATGCTCCCCGTCTCCGTCTGCCACCACGTATCCACGATCGGACACCGCCCGCCGCCGATGACGCGGTGATACCACATCCAGGCCTCGGGATTGATCGGCTCCCCCACGGTTCCGAGCAGCCGCAGGCTGCTGAGGTCGTGCTTCTTTGGATGCTCCTCGCCCCACTTCACGAAGGCCCGGATCGCCGTCGGGGCGGTGTAGAGCGTGTTGACGCGGTACTTCTCGACGATCGCCCAGAATCGGTCCGGCCCCGGGTGATTGGGCGCCCCTTCGTACATCACCACCGTCGCCCCGCACGAGAGCGGACCCACGACAACGTACGAGTGGCCCGTCACCCATCCGATGTCCGCCGTGCACCAGAAGGTGTCGGTGTCCTTGAGGTCGAAGACCCACTTGGTGGAGAGGGTCGTCTGCACGAGGTAGCCGGCGGTCGTATGGAGCACGCCCTTCGGTTTCCCCGTCGTTCCGCTCGTGTACAGGATGTAGAAGGGGTGCTCGCTGTCCAGCGCCTCGGGTGGACAATGGGCCGACTGGCCGACGACGGCCTCATGCCACCAGCGGTCGCGCCCCGCCTTCATCTCGATCGGCGTCCCGGTGCGGCGGACGACGCAGACGTTCCGTACGCTCGGCGTCTTCTCGACCGCCGCATCCACGTTGGCTTTCAGCGGGACGAGGACGCCGCGACGCCACCCGCCGTCCGCCGTGACGACAAGCGAGGCCTCCGAGTCGTTGATCCGTCCCACCAGCGATTCCGCGCTGAATCCTCCGAACACCACCGTGAAAGGCGCCCCGATCCGGGCGCACGCGAGCATCGCGATCGGCAGCTCCGGGATCATCGGCAGGTAGATCGCCACCCGGTCGCCCGTCTTCACGCCGAAGACTTCCCGCAGCGTGTTGGCGAAGACCGACACCTCCCGCTGGAGATCCTGGTAGGTGAGAACGCGCGAATCGCCCGGCTCACCCTCCAGGTCTCGCAGTGGCGGTCGATGCAGTTGGCGGAGATGTTGATCTTGCCGCCGAGGAACCACTTCGCGAAGGGCGGCTGCCAGTCGAGGACGCGGTCCCACCTGCGGACCCACGACACCTCGCGTTCGGCGACGCCCGCCCAGAACCTCTCCGGGTCCTGAACCGCCTCGGAGTACAGCCGTTCATACTCCGCCGGCGTCCGGACGGCGGCCTTCTCGGCGAACGCCGGCGGGGGAGGGAAGGAACGGGTCTCATTCAGCACGGATACGATGTGATCGGCGGGCGGGGTCATGGCGGTGGCCCTCGAGAGAGGCTGGACGGGTCCATCAGATGTCTTGTCGCACCTTCCCCAAGGCCGCGCAGAGCGCGAGGGCCGTTTCCTCGAGGAGGGCGGATTTCTTCTGGGAGAAGGCGGCCACGCCGCGGTCGAATTCGGCGGCGGTGTCGGTGGAGTAGGTCCGGCTGTCGGGTCCGTGTTTCTGTCTCATCCCCTTGATGAAGTGGTTCCGCTGACGGTCGATCTCGTCCGCGGAGCGCGCCCATGACTCCTCGTGCTGGAGGACACACATCTGTTCCTCGCGGGTCCAGGTCCGGCCGAGGAGGGCGGACAGGGCGCGTTCCCGGGTTTCGTTGAGTTCATTGAGCTGCTGCTGCGTCTCCGGAGCGGGGGCGCAGGGGGAGTCCGTGGAGCGGGCGCGTCTGGGGTCCGGGGGCAGGAGGTGCGAAAGGCGGGTGATCTGGGCCGTCCGCTCGGCGAGGGTGAGGATCTCGCGGGCGGCCCCGAGACGTGCTTCCGGAACTGCGGCCATCGCCTCCTCCTGAGTCGTGCGTGTGACGTCGCCGCATGATACGCATCCTCGCGGGACGTATCAAGGCAATTGTCGCGCGCCGCTCCCGGGACGGAATGGTGCGCCCTGAAGGATTTGAACCTTCGGCCCGCTGATTAAGAGTCAGCTGCTCTACCGGACTGAGCTAAGGGCGCATCGACCGGATGGGAAGTGCGTCGCGATTATATCACGGGAGCGACCCCGGGCAAGAAGAAACAAGGGTCCATCACGGGCGGCCGGCCCTGCGTATCAACGACCGTCCTTTGACAGGGATTTGGGGCGCGACTATAATCCGCACAGGTGCATGAACAGCGATCTGACCGTCATCATCGTGTGCGGAGGGCGCGGACGCCGCATGGGGGGGGAGAAGGCGCTCCTCCCGTTCGGGGCCGGGACGCTCCTCGATCATGTCGTCTCCCGGATGAGGGCCGGTGGCGACCGGGTGATCCTCTCCGCCCGGCGGTCGACCGATTTTCCGGGCGTCGCCGATCTCGTCGTCGGAGATCCGACCCCGGACGAGGGCCCGCTGGGCGGGCTCATCCGCGCCATCGGGGCGGCGGGCCCGGACGGCGCCATTGTGGTGGCGGTGGATCAGCCGTGGGCCGATGTCGCGCTGGCGAGGGCCATGATGGCAAGCCGCCGCCGACTCGGAGCGTCTGCCCTCTGCTACCGGACGGCGGCCGGGATCGAGCCCTTTCACGCGTCGTACGGCCCGGACGCGGTGGCGCCGCTCCAGGCGGCATGGGAGCGCGGTGAGAGACGCCTCCAGCGGGCGGTCGAGTCGCTGCACCCGGTCGAGATCGACGACTCCGCTCTCGCTCCGGAGTTTCCGCCGTCGCGGGTGCGCCGGGCGCTCTCGAATCTGAACACGCCGGAGGATCTCGCGCAGGCGCGGACCCTCCTGGCGGCCGACTCCGCGAGGTGACTTTCCTTTGGCCCGTCTTCGCATGATCCGTGGCGCCGTCGAGGAGATCTTCGATCTCCGGGGCACCGTCGTCTCCATGGGTCGATCCTCGGAGAACACGATCCTTGTTGAGGACAAGCAGTCCTCCCGAAAGCACTGCCAGGTCGAGAAGACGGAGGAAGGGGACTGGAAGCTGGTCGATCTGGAAAGCCGGAACGGCACGAAAGTGAACGGCGCGGTGGTCAACCAGCACCTCCTCAAGGACGGGGACCGGATCGAGATCGGCGACGTGG
>JACPTZ010000079.1 GCA_016192525.1 Planctomycetota bacterium | reverse complement strand
CCCGCCGGGGCCTCCGCGACCGCGTCCCCCCCCCCCTCGACCGCCCCCGTGACCGCCGCCGTGGCCGCCGCCCCGCCCGCCTCCGCGTCCGCCGCGACCGCCCTGGCGCTCCCGGCCCTCGGCCGTCGAGGCCGCGGACTGAGACGACGACTTCGGTTCTTCCTTCGGCCTCGTCACCGCCGGCGCCTGGGCCTTCCCCTCGGCGATGGCTTCGGAGAGTTTGGTGGCGATGATCTGAATCACCCGCATCGCATCGTCGTTGCCCGGGATCACGAAATCGACCACGTCCGGATCGCCGTCGGTGTCGATGAGCGCCACCGTGGCGAGCCCCATGCGGCGGGCCTCCTGCACCGCGTTCTTCTCCTTCTTCGGGTCGATCACGATCATCGCGGCCGGCAGGCGGGTCATGTTTCGGATCCCGTCGAGGTTGCGCTTGAGCTTGCGCTTCTCGCGAAGGATCTGCGACATCTCCTTCTTGCCGTACAGGGCCAGTGTGCCTTCCGTCTCCAGCTTCTCGATCTCCAGCAGCCGCTCGAGCCGCGACCGGATGGTCGAGTAGTTGGTGAGCGTGCCTCCGATCCACCGTTCGCTGACGAACGGCATGCCGCACTTCCTTGCCTGGTCCGCGATGACGGTCCGGGCCGCCCGCTTGGTCCCGACAAAGAGGATGTCCTCCCCCTTGGCCGCGAGCCGGTAGAGGTAGGTCATCGCATTGACCAGCCCCTTGACGGTCTCTTTCAGGTTGATGATGTGGATGACATTGCGCTTGCCGTAAATGTACGGGCGCATTTTCGGGTTCCAGCGGCTGCTCTTGTGGCCGAAGTGGACCCCGGACTCAAGCAGTTCCTTGACCGAGACTTGGGACGGCATGCGGGACGGGCCTCCGATGGAAGACGGGACGATGGCCGCCCACGTCGCTCCGGCCCGGCAGGGGCCTCGGATGCGATGTGAGGCGAACCGCCGAGTATAGTGCAAAACCGGCCGGAGTCAAGGAATATCACGAGGAAGGGGCCATGTACGAGCTTGCCGTCCCACTGTCATCCTGAGCCTCGGCCGCAGGCCGAGGCGAAGGATCACCAGCGTGTGCGGGTCGCAGACTCCGACGTTGGTGATCCTTCGCCCAGCTGGCCAGGCGCCCGTCCGCCATCCGTGTGGCGGAGCGGCGGGTTGGGCTCAGGATGACAATGCGGTAACCTCGTACGGAGCCGCGAGGGCGGGGATCACGCGATCAGGACCTCTTCGGCGGTGCGGTGGATTCCGTTGATGACCAGGACGGTGACGAGGTCCCGGTCATGCTCGTCGAACCGGGTGATCTGCTTCTTGATTTCCACCATCCGGTCGCGGATCTCCGCCTCGAGGGTGTCGATGGTGCGCGCGATCTCCGGGTGGGTGCGCTTGATCGCCTTGACGCGATCGAAGATGGACACGGCCATCTCCGTGATCTCATGGGGTTCGGTGCGGCGGGGGACTTTCGGATCGGTCATGGAGCGCTCCTCGGGCGGGGGGAACCGGATGACGGCGCAACCGTAGCACGCCCCGGGGGCGGCGCGCAAGCAAAACGCCGTGCGTCGAAAATCCGCTTGACAGTCCCCCGGGGGGCTGCTAGGCTCTGGATAGACACCATCCGACACCCTTTCCCCGCCGGTCAATCTGGAGCGGCCCCCGATGGGCGCCTACGTCGATCCCTTTGAAGCGTTCAAGAAGAAGGCGGATGTGGACCGCCCCGTCCGGAAGGAGGAGGCGGCGGCCACGGAGCCGTCCCTTGGGCCCAAGCTCGACGAGAAGGACCTGGAGGGGCGCCCCAAGGGTTTCGCGACTCATCGCCTGAGTTTCGGAAAAGAGAACCCCATCGCGAAGCCGACCGAGCCGCTCACCCGGCCCAAGGGGTTCGATCGCGGGCGCGTCGAGGATGCCTCGGAGAAGATCGTGCAGAACCGGCCCGCCGACGTCCCGAAGCCGAAGGGCTTTGACCTCGGCAAGCTGGGGTCGGGGCCGCCCCACACGGTCAAGAAGCCGTAGTTCACCTTTCCGGCCCGCCCGGCGGGCTCCCGTTGAGACAACACGCCATGCCTGTCAAGCAGTGCCACCAGTGCGGCACCGAGTGGAACCGCGAAGGGGCCGTCGGCTTCAATCACACGTGTGAGAAGTGCGGTTCCTGGATCCACTCCTGCAAGAACTGCAAGTACCTGCTCGACGGGAAGTGCCGGAACGAGCTGGCCGAGAAGGTCTCAGATCTCGTGTCGAAGAACTTCTGCGAGGAATTCCGGTTCCGGGAGAAGGAGGAGAAGCTGGAGATCGGCCGGGGCTTCAATGGCAACGACCGGGTCGACGCGCAGCGCCGCGCGAACGCCAAGGAACAGCTCCGGAAACTGTGGGGGGACTGACCCCGCGAACCGAATGGACTGTCAAATCACACCGGAGAACCGTCGTCGCACCCTCCACCAGCCCTGGGGCTGGGGCGGGGTGGCCCAGTTCGAACTGTCCGAGAAGGCGCTCCACGTCCGGACGGAGGGGTTCTTCACGATCCAGGAGACCACGCTGCCGATGCACGCCATCGAGCCGCACCCGGTTATGGTGCGCGATTTCGACCGGAGCTGGGCGATCGGCGCCGCCCTCTGCTGGATGGTGGCCTCGGTCCTGGTCATGCTGCGGTTCGAAGTGGCAGCCACCACGGGGGCGCCGCTCACGTTCGCCGCGGCGGCCGTCGGCGCCGGTGCCGCTGCCATCGTGACCACGGCGATCGCGCTCCACAGCGCCCGGCATGTGATCATCTTTCACCACCGGTACAGCGGGGGTCCGGCCGTCATCCTGGACGCCACCCGCCCCTCACCCGAGAGCGTGGAGGCCTTCGCCGCGGAACTCGACCGGTTCGCCCATGAGTGCGACGGTCCGGGTTCGGGCGACCGCGATCTCAGTCTGGCCGACGAGCTGAAGAAGCTGGCGCGTCTCAACGCGGAGGGGGCGCTCACCGACGAGGAATTCCTGCGGGCGAAGGCACAGTTGCTGGAGCCCGACGAACGGGGTTCGGGAGGGGGGGGGAGCTGGGAAGGCGGATAGTCCACTCACTCCGTTACTCTGTTACTCTGTTACTCTGTTATTCTGTTACTCCGTCCCCCCCTCACCCCTCATCCTCCCAGTTCTCCACCGGCATTTCCGGCCCCCGGGCGAAGAGACCGATGATGGCGTGCTCGTCCTCCGCCCGGAGAAGCGCGTCGCGAACGGAGGCGTCGGCGAAGAGGGTGCCGATTTCACGGTAGATCTTGAGGTAGGTGGCGTCGTCGTAGGGCGGGGCGGCGAGGGCGAGAAAGTGGTGGACGGGGAGGCCGTCCGGGGAATCGAAGTCGATACCGGCGATGGACCTGGCGTAGGCCACGATGAAGCCCTTGGCCTGCATCGTGCGGACGTGCGGAATGGCGACTCCCTGGCCCACCGAAGTGGAGGCCTTCCGCTCGCGATTCACGACATCGGTCAAAAGCTTGCTCGGGTTTCCCGCCCGGCCCGAGGCGATGAGGAGATCGACAATCTCGCCGAGGACCGACTCCTTGAGCTTCCATCGGAGGCGGTCGGGATGGACGGACGGATCGGGTTCCGGTTCCGGGCGCGAGGCGAGGTCGAGCCGGATGCAGGAGGGTCGGAGATAGCGGGTCAGACGAAGCATCGCGCCATGGGAGAGCCTACCTCGGCAGCGTTTTCGGGACATACGGGTGGCCGCGCTTGGCGCCGACCGCCACCGAGGTCATCTTGTCTCCCTGCTGGATCTTATCGACCACTTCCAGTCCCTGCAACACGCGTCCGAAGACGGCGTGCTTGCCGTCGAGCCACGGACAGGGGACGTGGGTGATGAAGAACTGCGAACCGCCCGTGTTCGGGCCGGCGTTGGCCATCGAGAGCACCCCGCGCTGATGGGGCCGCTCCGGAGAGCACTCGTCGGAGATCGCATACCCGGGTCCGCCCGTGCCCGTGCCCTGCGGGCAGCCGCCCTGGACCATGAAATTGGGGATGACGCGGTGGAAGGAAAGCCCGTCGTAGAACTTCTTTTCCGCGAGGGAGATGAAGTTGGCGACCGTGTTCGGAGCCTCGTCTTCGAACAGTTCGCAGAGGATGGCGCCCTTCGTCGTCGTGAAGGTCACTTGGGGCAGCGGTTCGGCCGGCATGGGAATCTCCTTGGATGAAAAGGACAGCCGCCGGGAGGGGGCCCGGCGGCTGATCGACTCGCGGACTCGGGGCTAGTTCGAGCCTCCGCCTTCGGCCGCCTCATCGGTCCCGGCACCCGCCTCCTCCGGCTTCTTCTCGTCACCGCCGCCGGCGGGCTGGCCGATAGCCTCCTCGATGACCTTGATGAGTGCTTCGGCGTCGTCCGCCGCGGGAACATCCTTCACCTTGTTGCCCCGGGAATCGCAGAGGATGATTTTCGGGGCGGAATTCACGCCGAATGGGGTCCAGTCGGACCGGTTGTTCCGGTCCACTTTCACCATGACGACTTTCTTGGAGGCGGCCACGAAGTTCGCATTCTGGAACGCGCCGCGTTCCAGGACGACACAGCCGTGTCAGCCGGCCCCGAGGGAGAAGTAGACGAAAATCGGGAGGTTTCCCTCCTGGGCCTCCCGCACGCCCTCCGATACCGACTTGAGCCAGGTGATCTTTCCCTCCTCCATCTTGACGTATTCCTGGGCCTCCCTCGAGATCTTCTTGAGGAGCGCCACGAATTTCTTCACGTCCTTGATCTGGCCGCACGGTTCGACGTCCTCCATCGCGTTGCCGCGGAAGTCGAGGAAGCGGTTGTCGGGCGGCTTGGTGATCTCGAACGCGGCCGGAGTGTCCTTGTCTTTGGCCATGTCGATCCGGACGCAGACGAAGCCGTCGAGCGCCTCGACGACATCCGGCTTGCCGAAGACCTGTGAGTCCATGGCCTTCGAACTGAGATCGCTCGCCTTGTAGAAGTTGACCAGGAGCGGTTTCTTCTCCTTCTTCGCCTGCTTCTTCCCCTCATTGAGAGAGGAGAGCCAGGAGACCTTCTTCGGTCCGGCGGGCT
>JACPTZ010000075.1 GCA_016192525.1 Planctomycetota bacterium | reverse complement strand
GCGATCCTTCGCGTCCGCCTGCGGCGGACGCTCAGGATGACAAAGTCGCGCAAATCGTTCAGGTAATTGTGGCGCGGACCCTTAGCCCCAGTGCCCGTCGGACAAGCTGAATCGCCGTAGGGGCACGGCGACGCCGTGCCCCTACGGGCATCCGGCTTATCCGACGGGTAATGGGGTTGGAGCCTGTCTCGGCCGAGCAGGCCCTGCCCCGCGGCCCGCTGAGACCGTCTCCGGGTACGAGTTTCCAGGAGCCCTATGTCCACCCCCCCCTTTGAATACCGCGAGCCGTTCCCGCTCGCGCCGGACCGGACGAAGTACCGGCTGCTCACGAAAGACTTCGTGTCCGTCTCGACCTTCGAGGGCCAGGAGGTCCTCAAGGTCGATCCGTCGGCGCTGACCCTCATCACCCAGCAGGCGATGCACGACATTTCCTTCTTCCTCCGGCCCGCCCATCTCGAACAGGTGGCGGCCATCCTCGACGATCCCCAGGCCTCGGACAACGACCGCGGGGTGGCGCTGGCCATGCTCCGCAATGCCGAGATCTCCGCGATGGGAGTCCTCCCGTTCTGCCAGGACACCGGCACCGCCACCATCATCGGAAAGAAGGGACAGCGGGTCTGGACCGGCGGAAAGGATGAGGAGGCGCTGTCGCTCGGGATCTACAGGACCTACACCGAAGACAATCTCCGTTACTCGCAGACCTCGCCGCTCACGCTGTACGACGAGGTGAACACCGGCTGCAATCTCCCCGGGCAGATCGATCTCTATGCCGGCGAGGGGATGAAGTACGAGTTTCTGTTCGTCACCAAGGGGGGCGGCTCCGCCAACAAGACCTATCTCTATCAGGAATCGAAGGCGCTGCTCAATCCGGAAAGCCTCGAGAAGTTTCTCACGGAGAAGATGAAGACGCTGGGCACCGCGGCCTGTCCCCCGTACCATCTGGCGTTCGTGATCGGCGGCACCTCCGCGGAGGCCTGCCTCAAAACGGTGAAACTGGCCACGACGAAGTCGCTCGACGGCCTCCCGACGAAGGGGAACGAATTCGGGCAGGCGTTCCGCGATCCGGAGATGGAGCAGAAGATGCTGGAGGCCGCCTGGAAGTGCGGGATCGGGGCGCAGTTCGGCGGCAAGTACTTCGCCCTCGACGTCCGCGTGATCCGTCTGCCGCGTCACGGGGCCTCATGTCCCGTCGGGGTCGGAGTCTCCTGCTCGGCCGACCGGAACGCGAAGGGGCGGATCGACCGCGACGGGGTCTGGCTGGAGGAGCTCGAACGGAATCCCGGCCGGCTCATCCCGGCGAAGTGCCGGAAGGAGCCGGACCACGGGATTGTGAGGATCGACCTCAACCGTCCCATGAAAGAAATCCTCGCGGAACTTTCGCGGCATCCGGTCACCACCCGCCTGGCGCTCACCGGTCCCATGGTCGTGGCGCGCGACATCGCCCACGCGAAGCTCCGGGAACGGGTCGAGCGGGGGGAGGGGCTGCCCGCCTGGTTCCAGGAGCATCCCGTCTACTACGCCGGCCCCGCGAAGACCCCCGCGGGACTTCCTTCCGGATCCTTCGGCCCCACGACGGCCGGAAGGATGGACTCGTACGTCGATCAGTTCCAGTCGCTCGGGGGATCGATGGTGATGCTCGCGAAAGGGAACCGGAGCAAGGCGGTGACCGACGCCTGCAGGAAGCACGGGGGATTCTATCTCGGCTCGATCGGCGGCCCCGCGGCGCTTCTCGCGAAGGAGAACATCCGGAAGGTGGAGGTGCTGGAGTATCCCGAGCTCGGGATGGAGGCGGTCTTCAAGATCGACGTGGTCGACTTCCCGGCGTTCATCCTCGTCGACGACAAGGGGAACGATTTTTTCAGGCGGATGATCGAGTAGGGGCGGCCCCTGCGCCTGCCCGCCATGAGTGTGGCGGGGGCAGCCCCGCCCCTGCGGTCTTCAGGAGGAGCTATGCACGGCGTCACCGGTATCGGCGGCGTTTTCTTCAAGTCGAAGAATCCGAAGCGGCTCACGGCGTGGTACCGGAAGCATCTGGGGGTGCCCGTCGATCCCCACGGATACGTCGTCTTCCACTGGCGCCGTGAGGGAAAGGCGCTCAAGACCGCTTCCACCGTCTGGTGCCCCTTTCCGGACAAGACCACTTACTACCGGCCGAGCCGGGCGCCGTTCATGATCAATTACCGGGTGAAGGACCTCGATGCGATGCTCCGCCGGCTGAGGCGGGGGAGGGTGAATCTGGTGGGGGAGCCCCAGTCCACCGAGCTCGGTCGCTTCGCCTGGGGGATGGACCCGGAGGGGAACAAGTTCGAACTCTGGGAGCCGCCGAAGGGGAAGTAGTGCTCGAGCCCCCGGCCGGCGGCCCGGCCCCTCGATGATCGAGACCCCATGCGGATCGAGACCGACCGTCTCTGCCTGCGCGAACTCACTTCCGACGATCTGGAGGCCCTGTTCGCCGTCCTCGGCGACCGCGAGGCGCTGTACAACTGGCCGAAGATCTTCACCCGCGAGGAGGTGGCGGGCTGGATCGAGCGCAGCCAGGCCTCGTATGAGAAGCACGGGCACGGTCTGTGGGCGGTGGTGCTCAAGTCGACCGGCGAGTGCATCGGGGACTGCGGGATTGTGCTGCAGGTGGTGGAGGGGAAGGAGGAGCGCGAGCTCGGCTATCACCTCCAGAAGAAGCACTGGGGGAACGGCTACGCCACTGAGGCCGGGGCCGCGTGCATGGAGTTCGCGTTCCGCTCGCTGAAACGGGACCGCATCATCTCGCTCATCATGCCGCACCACACGAAGGCGCGGGGCGTGGCGGAGCGGCTCGGGATGCGGGTGGAGCGGGAGGTCCAGTGGAAGGCGGCGGGGGCGCACCTCGTTCACGTCATCACGCGGGAGGAGTACGAACGTTCGGCGGATGAGGGTTCGCGGGGCCGGCCCGTCCGCCCCGGCGTCGCTCCCGCGACGCACTCCAACGCCGCGGCGCCTCAGTCGGGTGGGGGGAGGGGTGAGGGCCCGAGCGGTGCACGGCCTCCGCTCGCCGAGTTTCATCTCCACCTCGAAGCCGCCCTCTCCTGGGGAGCCTACGTCGACTTTCTGCGAAGCGACGGCGCCGTGCCGCCGGTGCCGGAGGATCTGGGCCGGGGGCGCGCCCCGTGGCTCGAATCGGCCGCCCCCTTTGCCGACTTCGAGGCGTTCCGAACCCCGTGGCAGACTCACATTCTCCCCGTCCTCAAGCAGCCGGGGATGTATGCGCGGTGGGTTCGCGCGAGCGTCCGCTGGCTGGCCGGTCTCGGGGTCCGATACGCCGAACTGAACGTCGGCGGTCCCGTGATCGACAAGCTCGAGCTTCCCTTCGAGGAGACGGCGCGGTCGATCGCGGACGCCTTCCGCGAGGCGGAACGTGAAACCGGGGTCCGCCTCCGTTTCTTCCTCGGTCTGAAGCGGGGCCTCGATCCCTCGCTGAACGCCCGGCTGCTCGAACGATGGATGGCCGCCACGAACGGGGCGATCCACGGAGTCGACCTGCACTCGTACGAGCAGGACGGTCCCTGTCGCGATCAGAAGCCGGCCTACGAACTGGCCCGCTCTGCGGGGCTCCATCTGCGCACGCACGCCGGCGAGCATGCCGGCCCGGAGGAGATTCGGGATGCGATCGACCTCCTCGGCGTGGAGTCGATCAATCACGGGGTCCGGGCCGTCGAAGACCCGGGCCTCGTCCGCGAGCTGGCCGCGCGCCGGATTCCGCTGCATGTCTGTCCGACCTCCAACGTCCTGCTCGGGGTGGCCCCCACCCTCCGCGAACATCCCCTGCGTCGTCTCCTCGAGGCCGGGGTGGTGGTCACCCTGAATTCCGACGACCCGCTTCTCTTCGGGACCGATGTGCGGCGGGAGTACGAAATCGCCGCGCGGGAGATGGGGCTGGGCGAAGCCGAGATGGGAGTTCTGCACGAGAACGCCCGGCGGTGCTCGGAGTCGGTGCAGGGCCGCCCCTCACTTCTCCCTTGATCCCGCACGTCCCGCCGAATAGATTGAGGGGATTCCGGCGTCGCCGCCGGCGCCGGAGGTCGCAAGGGAGGATCGCCCATGCCGCCGCCCGTTGAGATGAAGTGCCCCGCCTGCGGGATGACCGTGAAGGTCTCCATGGGGTGGGGGAAGCCGAAGTGCCCGCTCTGCAGGGCGGAGATCGACCCCGCCGCCGTCAAGGCCGCGGCCGAGGCGCCGCCGGTGAGCCCCGAGGAGATCGCACTTCTCCTCGCCCCTTTCATCCCGCCGCCCGGTGTGGCCGGAGGACCTCCGCTCGCGGAGCGCGGCCCGCAGCAGGAACTCAAGGCCCCGCTCCCCGACGGCGTCGACCTCGTGGCGCACTACCACCACGGCTCGTTCCCGATTCCCGCGCTCCTGGACAAGGCCTCCGAAACGCTGTTCACCCGGATCGGCGAGGAGTCCGCCAAAGGGCTCGGACTCTGCGACAACGCCGTCATTCCCGACAACTGGATGCATCTCACCCTTCGCAAGAAGGGGAAGGAACTGATCGTTTGCGAACCCGACTTCACGAAGAACCCGGAGGAGTGTCACATCGAGGATGTCTCCACCACGCTCGAACTGATGGTCCTGCACGAGCTCATGGCGAAGTTGACCCGCACCGCCCCGGTCCGCTGCTCCTCATGGGACACGGTCACCATCGGGAAGGGCTCGATGACCGAGGAATACGTGACCCTGGAACGCGAGGGGGAGCCTCACGGCGGCCAGACCGGCTGGGTGATCAACTTCATGGACCCGGCGAGGGCCCAGAAGGTTGATGCGGTGAAGGCCTACAACTGGTCCGCCTGCTACGAACTGCTCAAGGCCCGCCCGGGGATGATGAAGATGCTGGCCCTCCCGGTGGGAACGCGCGTGTACTTCAAGGGCGAGACGGTGATGGACGTGCAGGACAGGTCGAGGAAGAGCCTCTGGCTGCCGGAGCAGGTCCAGCCGATCCCGCCGGAGCTGGGCGGGCCGCCGCCTAACGCGGCGATGCCGACGTAGAGTCCTACCCGAGGGCGGTGTCCGTGAACCCAGCGTCCGGGCGCGATCACATCCCGCCGGCTCGACTTCTCGAGGGTCTGGCCCGATTCATCGCCGAGCGCGCCGGCCCGCCGAGCGGATTCTCGATTTCCCCCCTTGAATGGCTCGGCGAAGGCCGATTCTACGCCGCTTTCTCCTTCTCTCTCGGAAACGGGGGTCCGTGGAACGGCGACTACGTCGTTCGCATCCTCAAGCCGGCAGAGGAGGAGGAGGACGCCGTGGAACGCCTGGCTCGGTCGACGGAACTGCTTCGCCGGCTGGACGGAGCGGGAGGCCTGGCGCCGCGGTGTCTGGGGAGCGACGAGCGGGGAGAGTACCTCGGCCGCCCCATGACCGTCGAGTTACGCATCTCCGGTCTGGTGCTGTCCTGGGAGTTCGGCAGCGCCACTCGCTGGGCGGGCTATGCGGGCATGACCCTGGCGCGGCTCCACGCGGTTCCTCTCACGCCCGCGATCACTTCCCTCTTCCCGGCCGCCGAGGACTTCGCGACCGAGATGCTCCGACGCGCCGAGTCGCGCGTGAATCGACTGGGGCGAGTCCCTCTCCCGATCGAGGCAGGGCTGGAGCGGGCGCGCAGAGTTTCCCTCTTCGGATCAGTTCCGGTCCTCATTCATGGAGATCCGCAGATTCACAACATCATCCACCCGCAGTCGGGGGGGGAGTGCTCCCTGATCGACTGGGAATTCTCCAGGACCGGCGTGCGCGAGTATGACCTGGCGGTCTTCCTGCGCGGGGACGAGGTCGTGGACGACACGGTGGAGTCGGTCATTCGCCCCGTCATGCTGACCGTCTATCACTCATGGATGAAGTGTCTGAGTCCGGAGTCTTATGTCGCTGGCGAAAACATCCGTTTCTTCGAGATCCTCCTCAACATCGCCTCGGCCTGCACCTTCATCGAGCAGGGAGATTCCATATCCACCGAGCGCCAGTTGGACAAGCTGACACGACTCTCGCTCGGGCCGGAGTCCTGACCGTCCCCCCTTCCTCCCTCGCCCTTCCTCCTCCGCCCTCCGGGCTACGGAGGACAGGTCGGGCTACGCAGGACGGGTCGGGGGGAGGGTAGGGAGGGGGGCGCACGCCTGCACGCGGAAAGGCCGCGCCCCTCCCCCTCCCCCCTCCCCTCCGGGGAGGGGGAAACAACAAAGGCGAGCCACCCGCACGATTAGCGTTGACGGATCACAGTCGGCCTTCAAGATTCAAGTTGTGGGTGGCACGGGCGGCTTGCCGCAGGGCCCGTGCCTGCACGCTCCGGGCACGGGCAGCAAGCTGCCCGTGCCACCCGGCGACCCATAGATTCAATCTTGAAGGCCCACTAGCCCTGAAAGGAAAGCCGTAGCCCCGAGTAGCGGCCCGCTGGCCGCGCAACGAGGGGCGGGACTGGCGAACCGCCCCTCACCTGGAACCGGCCCCTTGTTACGGCCCCTCAGCACGTGCTGCGGGGCCTACTCGGGGCCTCGGTGATCCACGTGAACGCTCCCTCGACGGTTCACTCGTGTGCATCACCCTTGCGATGTACGGGTGGAACGGGTGGCTCGTCCGCCCGCGCCCTCGCGCTCCGGGCACCGGCCGTGATCTGCCCCACCCTCCGACTCCCGTTGACCATTATGTATGTATACATCTATTGTGGTCAATGCCAAGGTCGGTTCAAAGGCGCCCACGTTT
>JACPTZ010000074.1 GCA_016192525.1 Planctomycetota bacterium | reverse complement strand
TCGCGCCGATCGACTCGCTCGGCGTGATGAGCCCCGCCCGCGCGATCGGCTCGCGGAACTCGATCAGGTTCTGGTCCTCCGGCAGCTCCGCCGGATTGTCCACCCGGAGCGTCTGCTGCGCCTGGCCGAACTCTCCAACGACCACCTCATACGTGACGTTGGGCGCCGTCTGGATCACCTCCACGTGCTCCTCCCGCTCCAGCCGCTCCTGCACGATCTCCATGTGCAGAAGGCCGAGAAAGCCGCAGCGGAATCCGAAGCCGAGCGCCTCGGAGTTCTCCGGCTCCCAGGTGAAGGAGGAGTCGTTCAGCGACAGCCGTTCGAGGGCCCGCTTGAGGAGATTGACGTCGTTGCTCGCCGTCGGAAAGAACCCGCAGAAGACCATCGGGACCGGTTCGCGGTAGCCGGGCAGCGCGACACTGTCCTCGTGCCCCTCCAGTGTGATCGTGTCGCCCACCCGGACGTCGTGAATGTCCTTGATCCCGGCGATGACGTACCCCACCTCGCCGGCGTTCAGGCGGTCGCACTTCTCCATCCTGGGACGGAAGATCCCCACCTCCTCCACCTCGAAGGTCTTCCCGGTCCCGAGCATCAGAATCTCCCGGCGCGCCTCGATGGCGCCGTCGATGAGCCGGACGTAGATGATCACCCCGCGGAACTCGTCGAAGACCGAATCGAAGATGAGCGCCCGGAACGGGGCGTCGGGATTCCCGGTCGGCGCCGGCACGCTCCGGATGATGGCGGGGAGAAGGGCCTCCACGCCGGTCCCCTCCTTGGCGCTCACCTGGAAGATCTCCTCCGGCTTGAACCCGAGGGAGTTCTCGATCTCCTGGATCGTCTGCTCCGGTTGGGCGATCGGCGAGTCGATCTTGTTGATGACGGGAAGGATGGTCAGGTTCGCTTCGAGGGCGAGGAGCGAATTCGCCACCGTCTGGGCCTGGACCCCCTGCGTGGCGTCCACGAGCAGAATGGCCCCCTCGCAGGCGGCGAGGGATCGCGAAACCTCGTAGGTGAAGTCGACGTGCCCCGGGGTGTCGATGAGGTTGAGGAGGTACTTCTGCCGCTCGTGGACGTATTCGAGAGCGACCGCCTTGGCCTTGATGGTGATGCCGCGTTCGCGCTCGAGCGCGTTCGAGTCGAGATACTGGTCCCGGAACTCCCGCTTCGTGACGGCGCCGGTCAACTCCAGGATGCGGTCCGCGAGGGTGCTCTTCCCGTGGTCGATGTGCGCGATGATGCAGAAGTTTCGAATGTGTGCCGTGCCCATCCGGCGGCTCCGACGATCCCGGCCTGAGTCCCGAGGGCGGCCGGGCGAACCCTCACACGTCGACCCGGAACCGGGAGGACGCGCCGATCGACGGCCCGCTGAAGCGGACCGAACAGCGCCTTTCCTGCCCCGGCGATCCCGCCCCCGACGAGGACGAGATCGATGTCGAGGACGGCGACCACGCCCGCGACGCCGGAGGCGAGGGTGGCGATGGCCAGGTCCACCGACTTGCGGGCCAGGGGATTCCCGCGCCGCAACTGCCGGAAGATCTCGCGAGGCTCGGGAGGCTTTCCGCCGGCCCAGCGGTGCAATCCCGATTGCAGAGCCGCGGTTCCGGCGTACGCCTCGAGGCAACCCTGGAGACCGCAGGCGCATTTCCAGCCGCAGGTGAACACCACCGGCGCATGCCCCAGCTCCGCCCCGGCCCCGTGCTCTCCGCGCCAAAGTCGGCCATCCAGCACGATTCCGCCGCCGACACCGGTGCCCAGGGTGTACAGGACGAACGAGCGAGCCCTTCGGCCCGCTCCGATCCACGCCTCGCCCCAGGCGGCGCAGTTGGCGTCGTTCTCCAGGATCGTCCGGAGACCGGTCTCTCGGGAGATCCACCGGGCGAGCGGGACACCCTTCCAGCCCGGCAGATTCGGGGCGAAGTGAACGATGCCGCGGGCCGCGTCGAGCGGTCCCGGGCACCCCACCCCTACCCCCGCACAATCCCCGATCCGGATGCCGGCGGCCTCGACGGCCTCCTGCGCACCGCCCAGCATCTGGTCCAGCACCATCCGCGGCCCGCCGGAAGCGAGGGTCGGAACCTCCGAGCGGCCCCGGACCCGGCCGCGGTCATCGACCACACCGGCCTTGACCGCGGTCCCGCCGAGGTCCAGCCCCAGCCACAGCCGTTCCGAAGAGCCCCGGCGCATGGATTCGTCCCCGCGGCCCGGCCGCGAACCCGGTACTTATAGCAGGCCGAGGGGGGCCGGTACAGGGAAAAGGAATGTCGGTGCCTGCGGGTGCACGTCGGTTTCGTCGGCGCAAGAATCTGGATCGGGCGATCCGGGTGCTCTTCCCCTTCCTTGCCGGTGTCACAAGCCGCTGGTATACTCCGGCGTTTCGCAGAGGTGTCCACCGCCCATGATCCCCATCCGCCTCGCCGGCCTGTGGATGCCGGCCCTCGCCCTGAGCCTGACCCTCGTGGCGGCTGCCCGCGCCGACATCATCTGGCTGAAGAGCGGCGGCCGCGTGGAGGGGCTGGTGGCCGACAGCGGTGACTCCTACGAGGTCACCACGAAGTCCGGCGGAAAGGTCACGGTCGCGAAGGACCAGGTCGACCGCATCGAGAAGAAGCCCTTCACCCCCGACCCTCCGAAGGCGAAGCCGCCCGCGGTGAAGCCCGATCCACCGGAGGGCCCGGCCGGGGGTGATCCGCTGGGGCCGGTCTACGTGAACTCGCTGGTGGGATTCTCCATCCGTCCCCCCGCGGGGTGGCGAACCGCCCCCTCCCCGTCCAAGGGGGCCCAGGTGACCTTCCTCGGCCCGATGGAAACGCCGGGACACGTGAAGCTGGACGTGATGGTCGTCGCCTTCGAAGGCGGGATACACACCCTCGCCGATTCCTGGAGACAGGCGCTCGCGAAGGCCTTTGGAGGGTACGAATCCGAGGCGCCGGCGGCGTGCACGCTGGACACGATCCCCGCCTTCCGCTTCAGCGGGACGTTCAGCTGGGACGGACGTCCGATGACGAACTGGATCCACATCTGCGCGGGCGAGGGGAAGACGCGGTTCGTCCTCAACGCGATGGCGCCGCAGATGCGCGCGGACGAGGTGGCTCATCCGGTGGAACTCAGCGTGCAGTCCTTCCGTCTCGTCGCGCCGCCGCAGATCCCGGAGGAGCAGCGCGAGGCGTATGAACTGCACTTCAACAAGGCCTACGCCCTCATGGGCCAGGCGAAGCGCGAGGAGGCGGTGACGGAATTCCAGGAGGCGCTCAAGGCCTGGCCGGACAGCCTGGAGGCGCGGCAGAACCTCGCCTCTCTCTACCTCGACATGGACCAGCTCGACCGTTGCGCCGCGCAATACGAGGAGCTGGTCCATCGCTCCCCCGAAGACGCGCGGTTTGCCTACAATCTCGGGACGGTCCGGCTCCGCCAGAAGAAGTACCCGGAGTCGATCGCCGCCTTCCAGACCGCGCTGGAACACGACCCGGGAAGCGTCGACATCCGGGTGAATCTCGCCGTCGCCCAGACCTCGGCGGGCCGGCTCGACGACGCCGTGAAGTCGCTGATGAAGGCCCAGGAACTCGACCCCGCATCGGCGGCGATCCCCTACAACCTCGGGCAGGTGTATCTGCTTCAGGGACGGAAGGAGCAGGCGCGGGAGGCGTTTCAGCGGGCCCTGGTGCTGGATCCGAACCACAAGGGGGCCATGTCGGCGATCGAGCAAATGCGGAAGGAGAAGTAACGTCGAGTCGCGGGGAAGAACGACTGACGAGCACGACAACGAGTACGAGCACGGGCCCGAAAGAAACCTGACAGAAACCAGGCGGGGGAGCGAGGGATGAGCGCAATCCAAGGCTGTGGAGTGAAGGCTCCGGGTCAAACTCGAGAGGCACTGCCGGCACGGAGCGGGGCCAGGTTCGATCATGAACGGCTAGATGTCTATCGAGTTTCCCTGGAGTTTGTGGCCTGGGTCGGGGAACTCCTGGATGGGCCAC
>JACPTZ010000060.1 GCA_016192525.1 Planctomycetota bacterium | reverse complement strand
CACGCGGGGTCGCAAACGTCGTGGTCGCCGTCGCCCAGGCGCCTACGCTCCCATCCGAGTTGATGGCAGCGTACTGGACGTCGTTGAGGATAACGCCGACGCCGTCGGATCCTCCGATGACGTAAAGAAAACCGTTGTAGACCACCGAGGTGTGGAATATACGCGGGGTCGCAAACGTCGTGGTCGCCGTCGCCCAGGCGCCTACGCTCCCATCCGGGTTGATGGAAGCGTACTGGACGTCGTTAAGGACGCCGGAGCCGCCGTTTCCCCCGATGACGTAGAGATAGCCGTTGTAGACCACGGAGGTGTGGCCCTCACGCGGGGTTGCAAACGTCGTGGTCGCCGTCGACCAGACGCCAACGCCGGTCGACAGAGCCAGCCCATGCACCGGCTCCGAGAAGGTCAGGGTAAACGTCATCGGAGACTTGACCGACCTCGTCCCGTCCGGCGTCACGATCACTGTCGGCGCCGTCGTGTCCGCGGCCGTCGGGACGATAAAGATGGCGTTGTACGTCACACTCGCGGTGTTCGAGACGGCGTTCCCGTTCCCCGCCGCGTCCTGCGCCGCCCGTGGTCGTTCCGTCCGGCGTCACGGCCACCGTGGGAGCGATCGAATCGTAGATCACCGAGGCCGTGTTCGAAACGGTGCTGTCGTTCAACGCCGCGTCCTGTGCCGCCGCGGCCGGCACGGAACAGATCACCGCGCCCTCCGCTGTCGGCGTCACCGGGATCGTGTAGACCGTCGCGCTCACCGTCGTGAGCGCCCCTTTCGCCCCGTTCTGCACCGAGATCTCCGCCGCGGTGAGACCGGTGACCGCCTCGGTGAAGGTCAATGTGAAGGTGATGGGCGATGCGTTCGAGGACCCCGCGCTCGACGAGACCAGAACTTCCGGCGCGTTCGTGTCGATGACGATCGCTTTCGCGTCGGCGATGTTCGATCCGGCGGGGATGGTGAGGGTCGCGTTGTTCGCGTCCGAGTCGCGAAGCGTCCCCGCCGTCAGGACGATCGGGCTTGCGGCGGTCAGATCGGCGGAGTTGTCCCCCGCGCCGACCGTGTAGGCGCCGCTCGCGGATGAGGCGGGACCGAACGGCGAGATGTCGATGACATCGCCCGTGCCCAGCGTGACCCGGAGCTGACCCCCGGACAGCGTGACGGCCTCGGAGAAGTTCACCGTGACATCGATGTTCGCCCCGAGGCCATAGGTCCCGTCGGCCGTCGAGGAGGTGACGCTCGTGACCGCCGGGGGGACTGAGGTGAAGGTCACGCTCGCGGTGTTGGAGACGGTGTTGTTGTTCGTCGCCCCGTCCTGCGCCGCCGCGGCCGTCACGAGGCAGGTCACGGCGCCGTCGGCCGCCGGCGTCACCGGGATCGTGTAGACCGTCGCGCTCACCGTCGCAAGCGCCCCCTTCGCCCCGTTCGTCACCGTGATCTCGCCCGCCGTGAGGCCGGAGACAGCCTCGTTGAAGGTCAGGGTGAAGGTGATCGGAGAGGCGCTCGTCGCGGTCCCGTCCGGCGTCACGGCTACCGTCGGGCCCGTCGTGTCCCGGGTCACCGAATTGTCCGTGCTCGTGGAGGCCGTGTTCGCGTTCCCGGCCGCGTCCGGGGCCGCCCCCGCCGCGATCGAGACGGTCACCGTGCCGTCCGAAGTCATCCCGCTCACCGCTACGTTGTAGGTCGTCGGTCCCCCCGTGACGGTCCCGGTGGTGGCCCCCGCGGTTCCGCCCAGCGTCACGTCCCCGGTCGCGAACGTCGTCACCGGCTCGCTGAACACCACCGTGAAGTCGATCGGCGACGCGTTCGTGGGATCGGCCTGTCCCCCCGCCTGGTCGATCGTCGCCGTGGGGGCGGTCGTATCGACCGCGAAGTCGGTGGCCGCCGGATTCGTCGGCGGGTTCTCGGTGTTGCCGCCGAAACCCACCCAGGCGCTCCCGGTTCCGGCGCTGTCCAGCGCCCGCACCTGCCAGTGATACGCGGCGCCGTTCGAGAGGCCGGTCACGCTCTTCGCGAGCGACTGCGCGGCATTGGATGCCGAAGAGGCGCTCTCGAAGAAGATCACGTTGTCGATGACGACGGCTCCCGGGCTCGTGAAGGCATCGCCGGCCGGACGCACCTCGAACTGGAGCTTGAACGTGTCCGCCGCGTCGGGATCGCTCGCTGTCGCGCTGAGGTCGATCTGGGTCTCGTTCGTCGATCCGCCCGTGGCGACGCCCGCCCCGCCGGTGGTCTTGTTCTGCGCCAGAACGGTGGGATCGGCGGGCGCCGCCGCGGCGGCGGTGATCGTGAGTGCCACATGGTTCGAGTCGAGGCTGGGGTTTCCGGCCGCGTCCGCGGCGAAGACGCTCAGGTCATGGAGGCCGAGGGCAAGGACAGGGGTGGTGAAGGTCCAGTCTCCGAGAGCATCCGGGGGGGGGGGGGTCAGGTCGATGATGAAGTCGGCGTCAGTCTCGGCGTTCCCACCGAAGGAGACGAAGGCGGAGGTGGCGGCGGTGGCGTCCACCGCGCGGATCTGCCAGTGATAGGCGCCCTCGGCGAGAGGGGGCGAGAACACGAAGGTGGCCGAGCCGCTGGCGACGGGCGGGCCGAAGGCGGTGGCGGTGTTCGTAAAGGGATCTCCGACCAGCTGGATCTCGACCTCAAGGTTGACGGCGTCGAAGTCGGGGTCGCTGACGGTCGCATCGAACTGGATGATCGCCACCCCCGAGGAGGCGCCGAGGGGAAGCGGGACACCGCCCGCGACCTGGGCGGGAGCCGCCGGGACGTCGGGATTGCTCTGGGCGGAGGCCAGGGCGGGCGCGAGGAGGCAGAGGCCGCCGAGGAGAAGCAGCGCGAGTCCAGGGTGACGGGGTCGGGTCATGAGGCGCATGGGTTTCACGCTCCTGGGCAGCAAGGCGATGGAGGAAGGGGATGAGGGAGAGGCGTGGGGAGGGTCAAGGTGCGGGCTCGCGATGCTGCTCGTGCCAACGGGAGATCGGCGCGCAAAAAACAGCGGTGCTCATCTTTCTCGCCCATCGGTGTCGCAAACGTGTGACAAGGTTATAGTTCTCACGATGATTAGTCAAGGGAATTTCAGCGTCCCAGGCTGGAATTTTACGCTACTCGGCTGCAGCCACGGCTGGGGCGGTGGAGAGGGTGGGCAAGGGTGGCGGGGGAACAGCGAATGTGGCTGCGAACCGGCTCAAGCCGACTGTTCACCGATGGGCAACGGCTCACGCGCCGCGAGCCGGTCGAGGGGGGTGGAGGAGGCGCCGGCCGAGAGGGCGACGATCCCCCCCACCATCGCGCAGGTGGTGTCCCGGTCTCCGAGGCCGGAGACCGTCGTCCAGAGCGCCTCCTCGAAGTGGTCGAGGTGGCGCGCCGCACACCAGAGGCGCAAAGACCCGGAGTCGCGAAGAGCAACCACAGAAACGGAATTCTTGGGGGAACAACAGAAGCAGCGGAGTGCGATTGGGTCCTAAGCAGCCCGAAGTAATTCTCTGCACCCCCCCCTCTCGGTGGGGCGCTGCAATTGTCATCCTGAGCCCTGCCCGCCTCCGTCCGGCGGGCAGGGCGAAGGATCACCAGTACTGGAGCGTACCTGGCGCATGAGCTCCTGTCCGCCATCTGTGTGGCGGAGGCGATCCTTCGCGTCGGGCTGCGCCCCGCAGCACGTGCTGCGGGGCTGCGCCCGACGCTCAGGATGACAATTCGGCGCCTCGGGCCTGGCTGAGACTCCAAGTCCCTGCGGACGGCAGGGGGGTGCAATTATTTGCTTCGGGCTGCTTAGCTCCGCAAGGTCAAAGGGTGCCTCTTCCGTTGTCGTTGACCCCTGGAAAGTCCGTTTCCGTTGCTCCCTGCGCCTTCGCGCCCTGGCGCCTTTGCGTTGAATCGGCAGTCTGATCAGCTCGCGACGATCCAGGGGCTCACATCACAAACCGCGCGCACTCGAAGGCCTCGGCGGCCTTGACGCTGATCTCGCGGCCGCGCCACTCGGCGAGGAGGCGGATGGCGTTCAGGCCGCCCTGCGAGGGGTCGGGTCGGAGCTGCGACTTGTGACAGGCGAAGGCCTCGAGTTTCCGCTTCAGGAAGGGACCGGAGATGTCCACGTAGAACGTGGGATGGAAGTGGTCCTTGCTCCACGAGACCTGCGGGGCGTCCATGACGAGGACCGCCCGCTGGAACGCCTTCATCGCGGCGAGGTGCGGGCGGCAGGCGGTGAGACCCGCGTTGTAGACCGCCTCGTGGTCCTGGTTGAAGGAGGGCGCGGGGAGACAGATCATCGTGGGACGCGTCTTCTCGGTGGCGAGGCGCCCCTTTCGTTCGATCAGCTCGACGAGGTCGCGTCGGGGGATCGTGTCGATCCGGAGGTGGAGGTCATCGTCGTGGATCAGGATCTCCCAGTCGTCGACGCCCAGGACCTTCATCGCCTCGCCGAGTTCCTCACGCCGGGTCTTGCCCTTGGTCTTCCTCCCGGTGGCGTCGAAGTGGGCGAGGTTTCCGACGGAGGTGACCATCACGTACACCTCGCCGCCGGCCGCCTTCACCCGGGCTATGAGGCCTCCGGCGCCGGCGGTTTCGTCATCGGCGTGCGGGGAGAGGACGAGCAGACGCTGGTGCTTGAGAAAACTGTTGAGCGGATCGGGCATGTGGCGTTCCTTGCGTTGAGAACTCGATTCTGTGCGCCCTCCTCCGGCCCTCACCCTACCCCCCCTCGGGGCGCGGCTCGTCGTCATCCCCCAGCCTTGGGCCCCCCTCCCAGAGGGTGGGCGGGGGCTCGGAGGGCCCGAGAAGTCGCTTCGCGGCCTCGCCGATCTTCGAGGCGATCCGGTCCACGGCGGAGGGCGGAGGCGGCGCCATCACGGTGTTTCCGCGCCGGATCGCCTCCTTGATCTCCTCGGGGATCTCCGCCGGAATCACCGTCCGGGCCCGGGCGATGGCCCCGTAATCGTGGGAATCACTGGAACAGGTGACCCTGAGGTTGTTCGCCCGGGCGAACTCGACGATCTCGTCCGTGCCGAAGGCGATCCCCGGGACCTGCGTCCGCGGATATCGCGCGTTGAATCCCTCGATCCCGTCGAGGCACTTCACCAGTTCCTTCCCGATCGTCACCCGGTACGCGAACGGGTGCGGCATGATCGCCAGTCCGCCCCGCGTGTGGATGAACTCCACCACGGCGAAGGGGTCCTTGAGTTTGGGGTCGGGCGCCTCGGTCATGAAGAGTCCGAGAATGTCGCCGGCCTCGGTCGTCTTCTCGAAGCCGGGGATGATGAGAAAATTCTCGTCCTGATACTGCAGGGCGTCCATCGCCCCGGCCACGGTGTCGTGATCGGTGATGGCGAGGCCGCGGAGGCCCCTCCGGCGGGCGATCTCGACCACCCGGCGCGGCTCCATCCGGCAGTCGAAGGAGTACTTGGTGTGGCAGTGGAGGTCGTATTCCATCTCTTCACCCGCGGGCACGGGCGGACCAGCCGCCCGTGCCACCCGTCCTCTTGCCTCGGCACGGGCGGACAAGCCGCCCGTGCCACCCGTCTTCTCGCCTCAGCACGGGCGGACCAGCCGCCCGTGCCACCCGTCCACTCGCCCCGGCACGGGCGGACAAGCCGCCCGCGCCACCCGTCCACTCGCCTCAGCACGGGCGGACAAGCCGCCCGTGCCACCCGTCCTGGGGTGGCACGGGCAGCTCGCTGCCCGTGCCGGACGCAAGATCCAGCTCGAGGGCAACCTACGCCGGGCACCCATCAATTCGAGGCAGGTCAGGGTCGACGGACGATTCGGGGTGATTATAGTATTTCCAGCTCGACCAACGCCAGTCCGAAGGATGTGAACACAAGCCCCGTCGCACCGGGTTCAGGTGCAGGTAACTCAAGACGCCAGCCACATATCCGCGAGTCGCCACGTTGCGGTCGTAGCCAGGTCCCTCCTGCCAAAAGCGAAAGCACCGCTTCCCGGGTCGCTCGCGGATCATCAGGCTGTCAAGAAGCGGATCGTCGCGCTCCTGCAACTCGATCTTCACCCTGTAGGAGAACGGGCGCTTGATGGCATACAGCAGGTCCTCCACTCTCCCCGAGTCCCTCGTGGATGAGACCATGAGGTGTACGTGGTCCGGCATGAAGACAAAGGCCACAAGACCAAACCGGTGCCGGAGCGTGGCTCGATCGATGGATCGAGCCAGAAGGGCACATCTCCCGTCATTCGCCAGGAGGGGAATCTTGCGTACGCAGGAAAACGTCAGTTCGTGCCATTGGCCCGGGACGTTGAAGTGGCAGATCTTCTTGCGGAAACCAAGCGGTGTCTTCATACGGGCCTGTGCGCCTCGGCACGGGCGGACAAGCCGCCCGTGCCACCCGTCCCCTTGCCTCGGCGCGGGCAGACAAGCCGCCCGTGCCACCCGTCCCCTTGCCTCGGCACGGGCGGACAAGCCGCCCGTGCCACCCGTCTTCTCGCCTCGGCACGGACGGACCAGCCGCCCGTGCCACCCGTCCTGGGGTGGCACGGGCAGCCCGCGGCCCGTGCCCGCGGATCATGCGGGGCGACCCTGTCCCAGACCCGCCTGGTCCCACTTCCCGTCCACCAGCGCCCGGATCTGCGGCGTCATCACGATCTCGTCGGGCCAGGGACGCGTGAAGCCCTCCGCCGGGGTCTTCTTCGTGGCGTCGATGCCGACGTGCGAACCGTAGCAGGACAGCCGCGACGCATGATCGAGCTGGTCCACCGGTCCGAGAACGAACTCGAAGTCTCGCTCCGGATCGATGTGATTCAGCGCCTTCCAGGCCACCTCCGCGGGGTCCTGCACGTTTACGTCCGCATCGACCACGACGACCACCTTCGTGAACATCGCCTGCCCCATCCCCCAGATGGCGTGCATCACCTTCCGCGCCTGACCCGGGTACTGCTTCCGGATCGACACCAGCATCAGGTTGTGGAAGATCCCCTCGAACGGCATGTTGACGTCGACGATCTCCGGCAACTGGAGCCTCATGAGCGGAAGGAACAGTCGCTCGACCGCCTTTCCGATGAAGTCGTCCTCCTTCGGGGGGGGCCCCACGACGATCGTCTGGTAGATCGGGTCCCGCCGGTGCGTGATGGCGGTGAGATGGAAGACGGGGAACGGTTCCGCGAGCGAGTAGTAGCCGGTGTGGTCGCCGAACGGCCCCTCGGGCCGCTGGTCGGACGGATCGACATACCCCTCGAGAACGATCTCGGCGTTGGCGGGGACCTCGATGTCGACCGTCTCCGCCCGGATCATCCGGACCGGCTCGCCGCGGAGGAGGCCCGCAAAGGCCATCTCGTCCACGCCCGGCGGACAGGGGAGCGCCCCGGCGAAGGCGACGGCCGGGTCGGGCCCGAGGGCGATCGCCGCCGGCATCCGTTCTCCGGCCTGCGCGCGGACGCGGACGTGCCGCGCCGCGTCCTTGTGCCGCTGCGAGTGGAAGAGCGTGGTCCGGCCGTCGACGACCTGCATGCGGTAGATCCCGCAATTGCGGGCGCCGCTCTCGGGGTCGCGGGTGAAGACGAGCGGGTAGGTGATGAACCGCCCGGCATCCTGCGGCCAGCACTTCAGGATCGGCAGAGCGTCGAGCGAGGCGTCGTCGCGGCGGATGACCTCCTTGCAGACGCCGTCGTTCACCCGCTGGGGAATCGCGTGGGCGAGGTCGAGGAGCTTCGGCAGGACCTTGAGCTTCTCGAGCAGGCCCGGCCCCGGCGGTTTCATGGCCAGGGCGAGGAACTCCATCATCCGGGTCTCGAGCGAGGCGAGGTCGGGAACCTCGAGGGCGAGCGCCATCCGGGCGGCGGTGCCGAAGGTGTTGATGAGGCAGGGCGCCTTCCCGCCGGCGACGTTCGTGAAGAGAAGGGCCGGTCCGCCCCGCCGGACGGCGCGGTCGGCGAACTCGGTGATCTCGAGATCCTGGGAGACTTCGGTCGCGATCCGGGCGAGATCGCGGCGGTCCGCGAGGAGGTCGAGGAAGTGCCGGAGGTCGCGGTAGGCCATGGAGGAAGGACAGGTGGCGGGACTCCGCACGCCCTGAGCGAGACGGCCTCTGTCGGCCGTCGAGTCGAAGGGCGGATCCCGCGGACCGCGCTTCGACTCGGCCCCGCCAAACGAATGGCGGGACCTCGCTCAGCGCGGACGGCTTCCCTCACCCGCCGGCGCGGAGTCCGACTCGCTAAATCCTGTTCCCGCACCCCGCGCAGAACTTCGCGCCGGGGGGAAGGGCGGCCTGGCATTTCGGGCAATTCGTCGGGGCGGCGGACTGCTTCGCGCCGCAGGCGGGGCAGAAGAGGGCGCCCGTGGGCATCTGGGCCTTGCAGCCGGAGCAGACGGCGCCGGCGAGCGTCATGAGCGCCCCGCACGCGGGGCAGAACTTCGATCCCGGCGGCACGGCCGTGCGGCATCCCGGACAGGTGTCCATGGCCGCGACCGGCGCCGCTGCGGGTCGCGCGCCCTGCGGCTGCATCGCGCCCTGGATCATGCCGGGCATCATCATCCCCATCCCGGCCCCCATCCCGAGCCCCATCCCGGCCCCCATGCCGCCGCCGGGCTGCTTCGCGGCGTCCCCCATCGCCTCGGCCGCCTTGAACTGCATGAAGCGGTTCATGTCGCCGAGCGCCTTCATCCCGGCCCGCTCGTCGATCCGCTTCTGCACCTCCTCCGGCATCGAGATCGATCCGATCACGAGGTCCGCGAGTTCGATCCCGTACTTGTCGAAGTCGTCGTGCGCCCGGGCCTTCGTCGCCGTCCCCAGTTCCTCCATGAACTTCGGGAGGTCGAGGACGCTCTTCAGATTCTCCCCGAGGACGTCGTTCACGTGCAGCACGATGTTGTCGCGAAGCCAGTCCTCGATGGCGTCGGTGGAGTAGCGACCCTGCCCGCCGACGACGCTGTTGACGAAGAGCGGCGGGTCCTTCACCCGCATGGAGAACTTGCCGAAGCCGCGGAGCCGGACGAAGTCGAAGTCGGCGTCGCGGAAGGTCATCGGCTCCTTGGTCCCCCACTTCAGGTTGAGGAAGGTCTTCAGGTTCACGAAGACGCACTCCGCCTGGAACGGGGCGTTCCCGCCGAACGGGATGCTGAACAGTTTCTGGATCAGCGGGATGTTCTGGGTGGTGAGGGTGTGGCGGCCGGCGCCGAAGGTGTCGAGCGCCTTTCCGTCGCGGAAGAAGACGCAGGCCTGGTTCTCGCGCACGATGAGCTGGGCGCCGAGTTTGATATCGGACGGACCCCAGCGGAAGACCATCTCGTTTCCGGTGTCGTCGAGGTACTGGATGACTTCGAGGGCGAGTCCCATGGCTATCTCCTCAGGCACTGTTCCCGCTCGTTGAACGCGCGGTCCATCGCCTCCAGCTCCTCCAGCAGGGCCGAGACGGCCCCCTTCGCGGCGGCGGCGTCCGGGGCGGCCTTCACGGCCGCGGCGCGGGCGGCGATCCCCTGCGCCCCCTCGAGGAGGGCCAGGTCGAACGCGTAGACGCGGTCGAGTTCCGCCTCCCCCACCTTGACCGTGTCGAAAAAACCGGAGGCCCCGTAGTTGGCGAAGCGGATGCGCTGGATGATCTTGTCGAGCTTCTTGTCGACCCGGTCGAGATCGGTCATCGCCTCGAGCCCGCCGCTCCGGGACAGGGAGACGGTCGCTTCCTTGAGGACGGCCTTGTTCTCGGAGAGTTTCGAGGCGACGAACTCGCGCTCCAGCTTGTCCGCCTCGCGGCGCCACTCCTTGTCGAGGTAGCCGCGGAAGCCGGGGATGAAGTGCAGGATCTTCTCGATCGCGCCCCGCTGGGCGGCCGACTTGTCGATGATGCGGTCCATGGCTGGGTACCTCCCGGTCCGCCCATGATTCGGGCGAAAAGGGATTGTGCCGCGGGGAGGGCCGGAAATCACGAAAAAGATGAGGGACGGGGGGCTATCGGCGCTCGTATTGCACGAGGAGCTGCTGGAACTGAATCTCGGGGACCAGTTCGACATGGCCGTCGAAGAAAAGGACGTGCCGGGAGCCGTCGTGGACGGGCTGACGATCCCAGGCGATGGGTTTGCGGGGCGGCATTCCGGAAACCAGCGGGGTGATCGTCTCGTCATAGGAGGAAGCCCAGACGATGCCCTTCTCCAGATCCTGATCGGTGAAGGTCTCCCTCTGCCGCGGACAGATCGGCAGCGCCCAGGCCCCGGCCAGGGGGGCGCTCTCCCGACTGGGCCATTCCAGCACCCCGCGGACCAGCAGACCGACCGGCGGATACTCCGGCGGGGATCGCCTCTGGAACAGGGTGAGTCCGGCGGCGATCTGGGTGAGGTTGGAGAAGCACTTCCGGTCCTGATTCACGAGCTGTGTGGAAAGCTCATAGTTCTTCTGGATGTCCTCGAGAATCGCCCGTCGGAGATCCTTGAAGGCGGTGGCCTGCCACCGCTCCAGCTCCTGAAGGCGGGCGAGCAACGCCGGATCGGTCCCGGGGGCGCCGGCGGGCGTCGCAGGGGCGTTCTTCAGGGCGGTCCGGAGGGCGTCGATCTGATCCTGGAGTTCGGAGATCCGGTTCTCGATCGCGGTCACATCCACCCGTGGAGCCGGCGCGGTGACGGCGTTAACCTTCTGCATCATCTGACGCTGGTTCGACTCCACCCGGTCGAGATGCTCGTCCACGCTGTTGAGGATTCCCACGGTGAAGAAGAGCCCGCCCATCATCGCCGTGATCGCAATCACCACACCGACGACCGCGAAACGATCGCTGAAGAGCGACACGAGCCCCGTGGACATCCCGCCCGGCGGAAGCGCGGGGGGAAGCGAGAGGGCAGGCACGGGCCTGGGGAGCGAGTTGGCGGCCACCTGTGCCGCGGCGGCCGCGGCGGCGCCGGAGGCCACGCGAGAGGCGGAACGAACGGCCTCGGGGACCGGACGGGGCTTGCCGGCGGCCGCGGGAGACGTCACCCTGCGCGGGGAAGGCAGAGCGGCCGCGGGCGTGGCCGGACGCCCCTTCTGCTCGGGGCCAGTGACACGAGCCGCCCCGGCGGGTCGCGCCGCCGTCGGTGTGGGCCGGGCCGTCGCCGGTCGGATCGCGGATGTCGCGGGGGGTCGGGCGGGAGGCTTCGGCTGCGGCGCCGCCGATCCCCCGCTCAGCCACGCCGCGATCTCCTCGCGACGAGCCCCGTCGGGCGGTCGAGTCGGATTCCTGCCTGATTCCGGTGGATGTGACATTCGGCCCTGATTCCCGTTACGGCGCCTCGCGGACGTGGGATCCGTCACTTCTTATCTTCGGCATTCTGTCCCCCCGGCTGGGGGGCGGCTACGACCGACAGCATCTCGCGCCGGGTGAGCGCCAGCTGGCGCTTGAGTTCGTACGACTCCTCACCCTTCGCCAGCCGCTCCTTCAACCGACGGTACTCGTTGATGTAGATCTGCAGCCCCGGCGCCCGATCAGACGGCATCGCCGTCTTCAGCCCCGCGAGCGCCGCCTCCAGGGCGGCGTACGCCCGCTCCGCATCCGTCGGATTTCCGATCGAGGAGGCAAACGCGTCGTGCGTCGACTCCCACTTCAAAACGGCCTCCTTCCAGGCCTCGGCGTCCACGGCCGGACCGGGCGGCACGGGCGGCTCGCGGCCCGTGTCGGGCGGGTCCGGCGGCGCGGCCGGGCCGCTGGAAGCCGCGTCGGGCCCCACCACCGTGGCGGGCGGGGTGGCGGAGCCGGGCTCGCCGGTGATCGGGTTCGACACGGCGCCCACCCGGTCATTCGCGGACAGCGTCTCGGGATCGCGTCCCTCAGAGAGCTTCGGCGCCTGCACCTCGATCGCCGCCGGTGCGAAGTGGTGCACCACCGTCTGCCGGACATCGTCGATGCTGCGGATCACCGCCCGGTTCGCATTCCCGCGCGAAGCGTCCCGGTTCAGCCGCTCGTACCGCTTGAGCTGCTTGTCCAGGATCTCCGCCTCCTCCACCGAAACCAGCTGCTCCCCCATCGCCCGAAGAGCGTTCGTGAGCCGCAGAAAAGAGGCCTCGCGGCCGAGCGTGTTCCTCGAAACCGCCTCCGCAAAGGTCTGATGTTCGGCCTGCCAGACGACGTAGTTCCGTCGATAGACCTCGGCGGGGTTGATCCAGGTCGCTTCGAGCGGTTCCCGGGTCCCCTGCTTGTAGGGCCAGGGTCGCGGCCCCTTGGCGTTCGCCACCCCCCCGCTGCCCCGACCGAACTGGATCCCAAGATCGCTGCAACCCGCGAGCAAGGCAAGGGGGAACACGAGAAAGCGGGCGAAACGCATGTCGCTGAGCCTCCGGATGGGAAGCCGTGATGCTAACACCCCATCCGACGCGGCGCAAGCAGGAAATGGACGCTGTGTTGCCACAGAGCTCTCAGGCCCTCGGCCTGTAGCGTGGCGCAACTGGCGGGCCGATCGACGCCATTCGGGGTGATCGGCGGGGATGGTCGGGGGACCCTGTGATGCTGGACGTAACCGATTTGCTTACCACGAGTAACGCCGCTGCTCAACACCGCACTCGGGAGCTTCCGAGCCTGGCTGCGGGCATCCATCCGATGCCTGGCTGGAGAGCGTCCCCTGAACAGGACAAGCGGGGGATCACGGGCGGACGCGCCTGCGCCGGGAAGGGCCGCTCCCCTCCCCCTACCCCCTCCCCTCCGGGGAGGGGGAAACAATGACGGCCAACCACACGCACGATCACGGTTGACGAATCACTCTTGCCCTCTCGTCGAGCAAAGGGGCAAGGTGCAACGTAGAGAGTCACCGCTTCCGCCGCTACTCCACCGTGAACCTCGACCGGTGGGCATAGTTCATCGTGAGGGTGGTGATATAGGAGGTGAGTTCGACGAGCGCTTCCTCGCGCAGCTTCCGGGGGACAACCAGGTCCAGGGTCTCCACCCGTCGCTTCACCTTTTTCAGCAGGGCCCGGACCACCTCCTCCCGCTCGCCCGTCCAGTGCACGACCCGGTCAACGACGAGGCGACCGTGATCGATGATGAACTCTGCCGCGGAGTGCGCGCCATTCCGGCGCCGGGGGCGGGCCGCGAAGATCTCCTCCAGGTCCCGGTCGAAGAAGGTCTGGGCCTGCCGCTGGAACTGCCGACCCGAGGCGCGCAGGAACTCGCCGACGGTCGCGGTCATCTCGTCGACCGGGAGGTGGAGAGCGCGACGATCGCTGGGGACCTCGGGCTCCGCCCGGCCGCGATCGGCGACCACCCGGTTCACGTATTCGAGTTTCCGCAGGGCGCCCGGCTTGTGCGCGTAGGTCATCCGCCAGTGCGAGTGCGGATCGAGCCAGACGGCGAAGGTCTCGGCGAAATCGTCGTCCGGATGCTTCTGGGCATAGTGGTCGCCGGAGGGGTTCACGAAGTCGCGACTCCAGGGATTGCAGCGGTGGAGGTAGCGGTCGTGTTCGGGATAGGTGTGGAAGAAGTGCCCCTTCACGCGGAACAGCCGGCGGAATTCCCGATCCTGATAGAGCTTGTACGAGTAGCAGAAGGCGTGACCGGTCTCGTGCCGGAGGAGCCACATGACGTCGTCGGCGGTGTTCCAGTCGCCGCGGAGGCTCTTGACGAGTCTCCGGAGCGGCTCGGAGGCGTCCCAGAAGGCAATCCCGATGTTCGCGGTCCCCTCGACGCAGCCGTATTCGTCGCTCAGGTAGAAGTGCGGATGGAGGCGGATGCCGGACCGCCTCAGATCGCGACGGAGCCACCGGAGGGAGCGGGCGAGGAGGGGCGACGCCCGGAGGGAGAGTCCGAGCGAGGCGATCGGCGTATTGAGCAACTCCAGCCGAAGAGAGGCCTCATCGGCGAGGAGGGCGAAGGCGCGTTTCATGGCAAAAGACGGGGCGCCGCCGACCGGCCCCCCGCCAGCATCAGTTTCATCGGGAGAAGTTCGCGCGTCAGGGGGTTCAGCATGAGGCCCAGCGACTCAAGAGTCACGGCGCCGAGAAGGGGCTCGTCGCGATCCTGCCCGAGAATCACCGGCGACGTCCGACCGGATCCTCCGAACTCAAACCAGGTTTCGGATAGATCGCGTTCGATCGCGGTCCCGTCCGCGAGCACGACCGACACCTTGTCCAGCGGCTTGAGCCGCAGGGCCCTCCACGCCCTCTCGGGGAGAAGCGAGTACGTAGCCCCGCTGTCGACAAGGAACCGCATTCGCCGGGTGCAGCGCCCCTTTCCGATCTTGACGAGAACCGTGGTGAGTCCCATGCAATGATGGTACGCCCCGGGATGGAGGTACGCAAGCGGAAACCGCAGGCCGCAGGGCCGTTCCTCGTGCGTCCCCGCCACACAGATGCCTGCCCGCCATCCGTGTGGCGGGGCGGGCAGGCGTCATGGCGAAGTCGTTCGTAGTGCGTCCCGTCAGGGCGCACTGTTGTTGTTTCCGTTTCTGTCCGTTGTTGTTGTTCCCCTCCGCTGTTCCCCGGGGCGGTGGCCGGCCCGCGGTTCGGCGACTTCCCGCCCGCTCCAGCCGCCGGACGTATGGCGCCTGCACACCCACACAACGCGCCCTGACGGGCGCACTACGAACGGACGCTGGCCCGCCCTGCCACACGGATGGCGCGCAGGCATCTGTGTGGCGGGGGGGCACTACGAACGACAACGGCACGGGCAGGTCTCTCGACCCACCCGTGCCGTTGGTTGTGTTCCCTAAGCGACTCGCCGGCTACACCTTGCGACGCCGAATCAGAAGCCCCGTCAATCCGGCCGCAAGCAGGGCCGCACAGGCTGGAAGGCCTGTGCCACCCACGCCACCGGCGAAGCACCCGCCGCCGCCGCCCCCGCCGCCCGACCCCGGGCTGACCAGGGCGCCGCCGCCGCCGCCCGAATCGCCGTTCAGGGCGAACGAGCCGCTCCCGGCGGAAGCGGGATTCACGCTCTGTCCGGTGACCGTGGTCGAAGTGAAGCCGGCGGAGGAGGTGATCACCCCGTCGGCCTTGGAAATCGACTCCCCGGCGTTAACGTTCTGCATAACATACGTACCCGAACCGATCGAGTCCTGGGCGAGTCCTGGACTGCTCGAGCCCACCACCAGGAGCGCGGCAAGGGCCATCGACAACCACGAGCGAAGACCTGGGGTACCTCTCATGGACATCCTCCGTTATTGCGCGAAATGTAAAAGTGATCCGAAGGACGAGCCTGAGACTATGGGTTGATCACGAGATAGAAGAACGTCTCTGTTCCGCCGGCATTCCCGGTGTCCGCAGTGTCGATGTTGAACGAGCCTGCGGCGACACCCGTAACGAACGGTGCGCTCGCCCCGGAACAGAGGGTTGCGGCCGCAGCGTTGCTGGGGAAGAGGAGGATCCGGGAAGTGGCTCCGAGGACGTTCCCATCGAGGATGGTCGTGGAAGCATCCGCATCGAGTGCTGCGGTTGTTCCGGCGGCGATCGAGGATGCGTTCGCGGTGCCGATGACAATGCCCCCGGCCACATCAGCCAGAGTAAGCGCGCGATCGGCCGTCGCGGTGGTGGTAACGGTCGAGCGTGTCCCGGCGGCCCCGACGGCCACTGAGGCATCGAAGGTCGCAGCACCGGCTCCGGTGATGCCCCAATTGGCGTCCGTCAGCGACACATTGGCGTCCGCGGCGCCGATCGTGATCGTATCCGCACCGCCGGCGGCTTCTCCGATGAGGATCGTGTCGGCGCCTGGTCCCGCCGTGCCGAGGGTGATGGCATGCGCCGCGGCCCCAAAGCCCAAGGTGATGCCTGCGCCATCCAACCGGGTGGCCGCCCCGGCGCTCCCGATGTCGACCGCATCGCCGCCGCCGCCGGTCCCGATGCTGATCGTGTCCACGCCGGTGCCGGTGCCGATGTTGATCGCGTTCGTCCCGCCGTTCGCCGCGCCGTTGGTGATGTGGACCGTATTCGTCCCGCCGCCGGTGGCGATGTTGATCACGTCTGCCCCGGTGATTTCATTGTCGATGTTTACCGTCTCGCTGCCGGTCCCCACCCCGATGTTCACCACGCCAGCCCCGGTGCTGCTCCCGACCGTCAGCGCGCCCGTCTGGGCTGTCCCGCCGATCGTGATCAGCCCCGTCGTCGTCGCCGCGCCGATCGCATAATCCGAGGCCGCGACCCCGTTCAGGGTGAAGTCGTCTCCGGTCGTCAGCGTGATATCGCCCGTCCCGGCCACAAGGGCGAGGGCATTGCTGCCGGTCGCCCCGCCGATCGTGATCGCGTGATCCGTGGCATTCGTCCCGATCGCAATGGCCCCGGTACCGGCATTCAGCGTGAGCGCCGTGGCTCCGGTCCCATTGCCGATGGTGACCGTGTGCGCAATCGCGTTCGTGCCAATGTCAATTGCTCCGGTGCCGGCGTTCAGCGCAATCGCCGTCGCCCCGGTGCTGTTCCCGAGGGTGATGGTGTGGGCCACGGCCGAAGTCCCGATGGCGATCGCCGCATCGGCGCCCGCCCCGTTGATCGAGACGTCATCCGTCGAGGCGATCGTGATGTCGCCCGTCCCGGAGGTCAGGGCGAGGGAGGAGGTCGTGGTGCCGCTTCCCACGGTCACCGTCTGCGCCGCGGCGCCGGTGCCGATGGCAATCGCCCGGGCGACCGCCGTCGTGCCGAGGTTCACCAGGGTGCAGTCGTTCAGCAGGTTCGTCGTCCCGGCGTTGCCGGTAATGTCCCCGCCGTTCACGTCCAGGTCGCCCGAGAGCGTCAGGTCGGTCAGCGTCACGCCGCCCGTCACCGTCAGCGTCCCGGTGACCGTCGTCGTGCCGGTGAGGCCGATCGTCGTCGCGATCTCCGTGATGCTCGCGGCCGAAGCGTTTCCGATCGCGATCACATCCGCCCCGCTCGATCCGATCGTGATCGTGTCCACGATGCTGGTGGTCCCGATGTCCTGAAGTCCGGAGGCGTTGTTCACCTGCATCGCGTTGAAGGCGAAGGCCGAGGCGGCAATCTGGATCCGGGGGGCCATTTCCGAGTCGGTCCCCACCGTGATCCCGAGGTAGAGCGTCGAGTTCTGGAACACCGACTCCGGAATCCCGCCCCCCGTCTGCGATCCGATAGCGGCGAAGTAGTGGCCGTTGTCCACCGCGACCGTCTGCGGCTCCGTGAAGATCGCTCCGCTCCCGGTCGCCGAGCTGTAGATCGAGAACGACATCGCCGTGGCCCCGCTCACCGGGGCGTTCCCGAACCGGAACCGCAGGTCACCCTGCACGTTGATGGTGTCCTGGCTGTTCTGAGCCAGCGACCACAGCGGGCTCGCCAGCACGAAGAGGGTAATCAGCGCCCCACGAACGCTCCACGCACGACTCCGACCGGTAATCATGACCAACCCCCATTAAAAAAGGAACCTGGAAATTCTCGATGATGGCGCTCGCGCCCCCGGACCCCTCGCCCGGACCACGAGGGGGGAGAGAGTAGTGCAAGCGAGGGAACCCGTCAAGTAATTTTCCAGATTATATGTAAAGGGGGGGGGGGGGGGGGGGGGGGGGGGGGGGGGGGGGGGGGGGGGGGGCGTCGTGGGCGCACTTCGCGGTGCGGCCCGGACATGGCGGGAATCGTTCGTACTGCGTCCCGTCACGACGAGGGTCGTTCGTAGTGCGTCCCCCGCCACACGGCTGGCGGGCAGGCGTCAGGGCGAGGGCCGTTCGTAGTGCGTCCCGTAAGGGCGCACTGTTGTTGTTTCTGTTTCTGTCCGCTGTTGTTGTTCTCCTCCGTTTTACCCACCTCCCTCCCTCCGATCAATCGTCCCACCCCTTCCCGCAGTCCAGAACCGGGTATTTCCCCCACTACGCGACGAGGCGATCACGCCCGTACGCGGTCAGGTAGTCCTGGAAACTGCTCCACGGCCACTCATCGGCGCGGCGGGCAAACCCGTGCTTTACCGCGTTCGTGTGGATGTAGTTGATTGTCGCGTAGTAGTGCCCCTCGGAGCGGATCTTCCGGTCAGAGAATCCGTGCCACACCGTCCGCCCGGGTTCCTCATCTTCGCGATTCCACTGAGTGGATGTCCCGTTGTGCAGCCGGCCGATCCGTCTCCGGAGCGGCGACAGGTCCACGCGAAGCAGAACGTGATAGTGGCTGGGGAGCACGATCCAGGCGAAGACCTCCACCTCTGACCCGCCGAGGGTACGGCGAATCAGGGCGTCTGAGAACGCTGTCAGGCGCGACGGGGTGGTCAGCCTCTGGCGGTGCTCGTAGCAGGCGGCGGAGACGATGTAGGTCCCCGCCTCCCCGCCCCAGTGCGGGGGCGAGTGCCACGGTCGGCCGAGCCTCCGGCGCTCTTCCACGACCGCCTTGCGCTCATCAGGTGTCATGCGACGGTAGGCGTACATGGGCTCTCTGCCTCCCACAACGCGCCCTGACGGGCGCACTACGAACGGACGCCTGCCCGTCCCGCCACACGGATGCCGGCACGCCCCGCCACACGGATGGCGGGCCGGCATCCGTGTGGCGGGGACGCACGACGAACGCTCGCTTCGCATTCAACGACAACGGCACGGGGAGGTCTCACGACCCACCCGTGCCGTTGGGGATGTCACGTGAACGACGGTTTGACTACACCCTGCGACGACGGATCAGAAGCCCCGCCAGACCGGCCGCGAGGAAGGACGCACAGGCTGGAAAGCCGGTGCTACCCACCACACCGGTGAAGCAGCCGCCCCCGCCGCCCCCGCCGCCGCCGGTGGTCGTCGGCGCCCCGCTGCCGCCGCCCGAATCGCCGTTCAAGGCGAAAGACCCGCTGGCGGCGCCCTCGGGGTTGACGCTTTGCCCGGTTACCGTCGTCGTGGCGAAGCCGGACGAGGAGGTGATGATTCCGTCCGCCTTCGAGAGGCTCTCCCCGGTGGAGACGCCTTCCATGACGTAGTTGGCGGAGCCGGTGGAGTCCTGGGCGAGAACAGCAGGGGGGCTGGAGAGTGCCGATAGGATCAACCCCCACAACAGCACGCTTGGTCTATTCATGGTCAACGCTCCATTCCGCAATGGAACAGAATCCGAATCGGCAGAACCGATTGTTGCGAAGGTGTCCAGCTCCTACTTGCCGGGCGCGGGCTCTCCGGTCACCGTCTTCTTGAGGTCGCTCACTTCACGCTTCAGCTCATCGATCGTTCGCTGTTGAACCTGAACGACGCGGGTCAGCACGGTTACAATGTCCTTTGAACTAAGTCCCTTCCGGGAGTTCACGGCAACCAGTTCCGGCACATCCTCAGCGATGAAGCCAAGATACTCCTCGTCTGGCTCTGTGTAGTAGCGGTAGCGAACGGGCTGAAGCTGGTGAAAGGCCTCTATGGCGTCGGACTCCTCGAGCGGACGGATGTCGAACTTCTGTGTGCGCGAACTGCCGTCAGTCCAAACTCCCGCCGCACTGAGGAAGGAGCCTGCGGGGCCATCGATCGGGTTCGCTCCGACGGCCGCTCCTCCCACCCCCATGTTGCCCGTCACGCCCAATGTCCCGCCCACCGTCGTGTTGCCGGTCACCCCAAAGGTGCCGCCCACCGTGGCGTTGCCCGTCAACGTCGCCGTGGCGCCGCCGAAGTCCCCGGCGCCCGTGATGTTGTTTCCGCCCATCGCCAGGTTCGCACCCAACGTCGTAACGCCCGTCACGCCCAATGTCCCGCCCACCGTCGTGTTGCCGGTCACCCCAAACCAATGTCCCGCCCACCGTCGTGTTGCCGGTCACCCCAAAGGTGCCGCCCACCGTGGCGTTGCCCGTCAACGTCGCCGTGGCGCCGCCGAAGTCTCCGGCGCCCGTGATGTTGTTTCCGCCCATCGCGAGATTTCCGCCCATCGTGACGCCGTTGTTCGTGGTGATCGTGCCGTTGATGGCCACGGCATCGCCGGCCGTGCCGATCGTGATGGTGTTCCCTCCGCCGTTGGTTCCGATCTCGATTGTATCCGCCCCGGTGCCGGTCCCGATGTTGATCGCACGCACGAGCGCGCCTGCGGCGCCGAGATTCAGCACCGCCGCCGCCGTCGTGCCGATGTTCACCGTCGTCGCGGTCGTGTCTCCGAGGTTCAGTGCGCCGCCCACGTTGACGTCCAGCCCAACCCCTGGGTCCACCGTCATCGCCCCGGTGGTAGCGGCGACAGTCAAACCGTCCGAGTTGATGGCGAGCGTGTCCGTCGCACTTCCGATGTTGATCGTGTCGGCGAGCGCGTCCGCAGAGATATTGATGGTGTTACCGGCCGTATCGGCGTCGAACGTCACAGTGCCCGCCCCGGAGGTCGAAAACGTAAAGGTCGCCAAAGCGATGTCGGTGGAGGCATCCAAGGTCATGTTCTCGGATCCCGGGATCCCGCCGCCGAGATCATCGAAATCGAGGCTGTCGGCGGCCACGGCCGGGCCCAACGCCCAGGAGAGCACTCCATCCCCGGCCACATCCGTGAGCACGGCGCCGGCCGCCGCCACGGTCGGCGGCAGGACATACGTGACATCAGCCGCCATCGCGTCCGCGGACTTGAAGGCCGAATAGTTGACTCCATTGGCCGCGAGTTCCACGAATCTCATCTCGGCAGTATTGCCGGCCGCCACCCCGTACGGATTCAGCGTCGTCGTGGACCCATTCAGGACCAGGCTGCTCGACCCGCCCAGCGTCCCGGCCACGTTGTTGCCGATCGTGACGGTGTCGGCCCCGCCGGCCGTGCCAATCGTGTACGCCTCGACCGCGGCCGTCCCGATCGCCGTCATGGCGCCGGTGGCATCCGCCACGGCGAACACGCCCGCGTCGACCGTGAGTCCGCCGTTCAGGCTCGCGAGTCCCGTCACCGCGAGCGCCCCGGTGACCGTCGTGGGGCCCGTCAATCCGATGCCGCCCGTGGCCCCCGAGAAGATCGCCACGCTGCCGCTGAACGCCGTGGCCGCCCCGATCGTGATATCGCGCTCCCGATGTTGATCGTGTTCGTCACGGTGGACTGGCCGAGGGTGAGGGCGCCGGTCGTCTGGGCCGTGCCGCCGATCGTGATGGTCCCGGTCGTCGTGGCCGCGCCGATCGCATAGGTGGTCGCCGCCGCGCCGTTGAGGGTGAACGCGGTGCCGGTATTCAAGGTCAGTGAAGCCGCGGCCGTGTTCCCGATCGTGAGCGCATCCGCCCCGCTCGTCCCGATGTTGATCGTGTCCGCATCCGTGGACGCCGCCCCGGCGATGTTGATCGTGTCGCCGCCGATCGCCGCATCAATGTTGATCGTGTCGGCGTCGGTCGAGCCGGTCCCCGCGATGCTGATCGTGTCGCCGCCGGTGCTGCTGTCGATCGTCACGGCATCCGCCGCCGTCCCCGTCGCCAGGGCCGTCCCGTCGGTCGTGGTCAGATTCGCGAAGGTCACGGTCCCGGTCGTCACAAAGGTCCCGTCCACCGTCGTGGTCGTCCCGGCGGCGCCGAGGGTGATCACGTCCGCCCCGCCGCCGTTTCCGATGTTGATCGTGTCGACCCCGGACCCGGTGCCGATGTTCTGGGTGCCGCTCGCATTATTGACCTGCATCGCATTGAGGGCGAAGGCGGAGGAGGAGATCTGGATCCGCGGCGACATCTCCGAGTCGGTCCCCACCGTAATGCCGAGGTACAGGCTCGCGTTCATGAAGTGCGATTCCGGAATGCCGCCCGCGGTCTGGGAGCCGATGGAGGCGAAGTAGTGGCCGTTGTCCACGCCCACGGAGTGCGACTCGGTGAAGAGCGCCGTCCCCCCGGTCGACGTGCTGTACAGGGCGAAGGACATGGGGGTGGCCCCGTTCACGGGCGCATTGCCGAACCTGAACTTCAGGTCGCCCTGCACGTTGATCGTGCTCTGGCTGTCCTGCGCGGCGAGCCAGAGCGGGCTCGCCAGGACCGCCAGCGCGACCAGGAGGCCGCGAACGATCGACCGGCCACTGAGACTCCGTCTCGTAGTCATGATCCGACTCCTCTGAAGGAAACCTGGAAATCTATGATGGCAGGCGCAGCCACCCCGCGCCGTGCACCCCACCTGGCCCCTCGACCCCGGGGTGCGCTCGAAGGGGGGGTACGATAGGTTATCTCATTAACTACTTCAAGTTTTTTTGAGGAACCAGAGTAAATTTTATTTTCGGGCGGGGGGAGGTGAGGAGTGACGGACGAGGTGCGAGGGACGACAACAACGACAACAATAGAAACAACGACAACGAGAACAACAACAGTGCGCCCTGACGGGACGCACTACGAACAACCGGGACGCACTACGAACAACCGGGACGCACTACGAACAACCGGGACGCAGCACGGGCGCATAGGACGCGCCACGGACCCGGTGGATGAGTCTCGGGGGGGGGGACGAGTCCGGGGGTGTCTCAATTGCATTCCGACCCACGATGCGGTATGGTGTCGATATGGCCCCCGCGCCCCGGATCTACCTCGACCATGCCGCGACCACGCCTCTCGCCCCCGAGGTGCTCGCGGCCATGACGCCGTTCCTCACGTCGCGGTACGGCAATCCCTCCAGCCTCCATACGGCGGGTCGGGAGGCGCGGATCGCGGTCGAAGCGGCCCGGGAGCGGGTGGCCGAGGCGCTCGGGGCCAAGCCCGGGGAGATTGTCTTCACGAGCGGAGGGACGGAGGGGGACAGTCTCGCGATCCTGGGCGCGGCACGAGGGCGGGCGGGGAGCCTGGGGGCGGACCGGGGGGGGACGCACACGAATGAGGAAAGCGGAATGAGGAATGACGAAGGGCGAGGGAAGAAGGATGACGGACGAGGGACGACGGACGAAGGACGACGGATGAGGGACGAGGGACGAGAGACGACGGACGAAGGACGACGGACGAAGGGCGAGGGACGAGGGGTGAGAAGCGACGAGCGAAAGAAGGGGAAGGGAAGACCGACGGCGATGGACGGAGCGGGGGAGGCGGAGATGGCTGGCCCGCACGTCATCGCGACGTCAATCGAGCACCACGCCGTCCTGCACTGCTGCGATCAACTGCGGAGGGAAGAGTTCGAGGTCGCGCTCGTTCCGCCCGCGGCGGACGGGGTGGTGTCGGCGGACGCCATCGCCGCCCGGCTCGGACCCGGTACCCTCCTGCTCTCGGTCATGCATACTAATAATGAGACGGGCGTGATCCAGCCGGTTGAAGAGATCGGACGCCGGCTGAGGGCACGGTCCGGAGCGGCCCGACCCTCGCCTCCGCCGCGGGGCATGGGCGAAGGTCCCCTCTTCCATGTTGATGCGGTCCAATCGTTCGGAAAGCGGCCGGTCGACGTCAACGCCTTGGGATGCGACCTCGCCGTAATCTCGGCCCACAAGATCAACGGACCGAAGGGGGTCGGGGCCCTCTACATCCGCGAGGGGACCCCGATCGAGCCCCGTCAGTTCGGGGGAGGAAGCGAGTTCGGCATCCGGCCGGGGACGGAGAACGTCGCCGGCATTGTGGGTCTGGCGGCGGCCGTGGACCTCACGCTCGCCCGCCTGGCCGAGGCCGCGCCCCGGACAGCCGCGCTCCGGGACCGCCTGGAGACCGGCCTCCGGGAACGCCTCCCCGATCTCCGGGTGAACGGCGCGGGCGCCCCGCGGATATGCAATGTCCTCAACTGCACGATCCCGGGGGTGGACGGGGAGGTCCTGCTCCTCCGGCTGGACGCCCGGGGTGTCGCCGTGTCGACCGGCGCGGCCTGTTCGGCGGGCGACACTGAACCCAGCCACGTGCTGCTGGCGATGGGGCTCTCACGCGAACTGGCCCGGGCGTCGTTGCGATTCTCCCTTGGGCCGGAGAATACGATGGAAGAGGTCGATCGCGCGATCGGGGCGGTGACGGAGGAGGTGGGGAGGCTGAGAGGGGAGTAGATTGTCCGAACCCGCGGCCGGTAGGTTCGTTTGGCGCCTTCGTGGCGTAGACTTCAGGTACGAGGTTACCGCATTGTCATCCTGAGCCCGGCCGGCCGCTCCGCCACACGTATGGCGGACAGGCGTTTGGCCGGCTGGGCGAAGGATCACCAGCGTCGGAGTCTGCAAACCGCACACGCTGGTGATCCTTCGCCTCGGCCTGCGGCCGAGGCTCAGGATGACAATGGGACGGGACGGTTCCCTCGTACGACTTCAGTCTGCCCGACCCGGGAGTGAAGAGCTCATGCGAATCGCAACGACCCGCCAGTGGCCTCAATTGCTGATGCCCGTGTGCGGCGCGGCCCTCATCGCGGCCGCTTCCGGCTGCCGCCGCGATCCGGCCGAGGCGCCGGCCTACGTGGATGCGCGGGCGACGCGTGCGACACTTCTCGGCCGCCTGACCGACGGCCGCACGGCGGCCGGGGCCGTCGTCGGAATCGCGATCGAGGGACAGGCCGGCCCCGCCGGCAACGCCGGAGAGACGGCGGCGTTCTCGGAGGGGCGGCTCCGCCCGGCCGTCCTGTGGACCCTTTCCCATCGGACCGTCCACGTCGAGAATCGCGACTCAGAGTGGCGGAACTTCCACGCCGTGCCCTTCGAGTTCGCGAACATCGCCACCCTCTCCCCGCGCGAACTGAATCTCGCCGTTGGGAGCGGCGCCATCCTCAAGGTCGAGCGGATGGAGACCGGGATCTACTCCGTGCGTCAGGATGTGACCCCGTCGAACGACCGGGCGGGGGTGATCGTGGTGCTCCCGTGCGTCCCGTGGCTCACCCGGGCAGACGCCCAGGGCCGGTTCCGATTCGACGATCTGCCTCCGGGGAGGGGCACGCTGGTTGTGGTGACGCCGGATGGGCGCGCGGCGGCGAGGGGGGTGGAACTCGAGGCCGGAACGCAGACCATTCCCCAGATGGGGCTTATAGACCCGCGGTGATCTTCTCCGCGCATCGACTTGCGCCATTGCTCAATTGCGCATTTGCGCAAGTCCGCAAACGCTCGCCGCCTCAGATCCCCCTCACCCACGCCTCGATCCGGTTCATCCCCTCCTCTATCTGCTTCATCCCGGTGGCATAGGAAAGCCGCATGCAGCGGTCGTCCCCGAAGGCCAGTCCCGGAACCACCCCCACCCGCGCCTGTTCGAGCAGCGCCTCCGCCACTTCCATTGAATTGGTGAGACGCCGGCCGCCGGACGTCTTCCCGAACAGCCCGGAGATGTTCGGAAACACGTAGAATGCCCCCTCCGGAGTGACGCACGACACCCCGGGCATCGCGTTCAGGCGTTCCACACAGTATCGGCGACGTCGATCGTACTCCGCCACCATCTGACCGAGGAAATCGTTCGGCGTCTTGAGCGCCACCAGCGCCCCCTTCTGGGCAAAGGAGGTGGCGTTGGACGTCACGTGACTCTGGAAGTTCGCCGCCGCCTCCATGATCGGCTTCGGACCCACCGCGTATCCGAGCCGCCAGCCGGTCATCGCGTAGGTCTTCGAGAAGCCGTTCACCGTCACCGCGAGATCCCGGATCTTCGGGCCCAGAGAGGAGATCGAGTGGTGGACCGCCCCGCCGTAGACGAGCTTCTCGTAGATCTCGTCGGCGATCACGAAGATCCCCCGCGCCACGCAGAAGTCGGCCACCGTCTGCAGATCCTCTTTCGTGTACACGACCCCGGTCGGATTCGACGGAGAGCAGAGGACCAGCGCCTTCGTCCGGGTCGAGGCGTATCGTTCGAGATCGGCCCGAGTGACCTTGAATCCGGAGGCCTCCGAGGTGGGGATCACGACGACGCTCGCCCCGGTGGACCGAATCTGCTCCGGATAGGAAACCCAGTAAGGCGCGGGTAGGAGGACCTCGTCCGACTCGTCGCACAACACCTGGAAGACGTTGAACAGGGAGTGCTTCGCGCCGATCGAGACGAGAACCTGGGACGGCTCACAGGGGATGTCGTTCTCCGATTGGAGCTTCTCCGCGATCGCCTTGCGGAGCTCCGGCATCCCGTTCGAGTCGGTGTACTTCGTGAACCCGTCGCGCAGGGCCTGAATGGCGGCGTCCTTGATCGCCGCCGGGGTGTCGAAATCAGGCTCGCCCGCGCTGAAGGAGAGAACATCGATCCCCCGAGACTTGAGCTCCCGCGTCTTCGCTCCGATGGCGAGGGTGGGTGACTCGGTGAGGCTGGAGATCCGAACGGAGAGGCGCATGGGAGGGTCCTCGGGTTTGGGTCGCGCCGCCTGACCGTCGGCAAGGCCCGGGTCCGCGGCTCGGCTGGGATTCTCTCATCGCGGTTCGGGAACAACAAGCAATTCCGGATCGCCCCCGCACGGCCCTCTCGCCCTCGAGTCGAGAACCGGAGGGCCGTTTGAAGAGGGGGTATCGTGGACACGGGGGCACGAAGTGGCAGTTTCATCTGACAGCCAGGCAGCAAGAGACTATCTCAGGACTCGCCGGTCCGTAGGGGCACGGCGCCGCCGTGCCCCTACGGCGGGCTTATGAGGAGTCTCTAACCCGGATTATTGATGAATGAGCGGCGCCTTCGCGTCTAGAGCCCGGCAGGTCAAGCCGTCCGCCCTGAGCGAGGCGGTCGGTGGTTTCGATCGCCGAGTCGAAGGGCGACACGGTGTTGCGGTCCGGCCCTTCGACTCGCCGGCCGGACGGAGGCCGGCTCGCTCAGGGCGGACGGCCTTCCGGGGAGACGCACTTTCCGCTCATGAATGATCCGGGCTGACGACCCAATGTGTACCAATACGTACACGCAGCAGTCCCAATTGGTACACAATTGTCCGATAACGCATCATCGAGCTTCACTGCGACCACGCAATGACAGATGGTCCGGCCATAACCACCTTTCCATGAACAAGTTTAAGATTGGATCGATTGGGAGACTTCCAAGGCACATGGCTTGCTCCATATGGCGCGAATCTCGGGTTGTATCAACGTCCCCCATACATTCACACGTTCACGCAAGTCGAAGGGATGCAAGGTCATGAAGCGAACGATTGGTGTTACGGCCCTCCTCCTGACGCTCCTGGCGGGCCTCGGTTTCGGGTTGGGCACGGAGACTTGGACGCCCTCGCTCTCCACGATCGAGCGGGGGATGTCACGGGATCTTGATCTCCTCCCGGCCCAGTACCCGGTCTGCACGGGTACGCTGGAGGAGATTCACCAGCGCGATCTTGCGGTCTCTGCCCGCCTCCGCGGAACATTCGGGGAGGTTGGGGCGCTGGCCGAGACGGCGGTGGAGGATGGGCTGGCCGGCTCCGCCGCCTATCCCCTCGAGGAGCGCGACTCGGATGTGGCCCGTCGCGAGCTGGAGGAGGCCCTGGTGGAGGAGGCGAAGGGAGGGCGGAGGACCGGGCGCGGCGTCACCGGCGGGTCGTCGGAATGGATGGAGGACGCGGCCCGGGCACAGGCGAGTGCCACCGCCTCCCTGCAGCGAGAGATCATTGAAGAGGCCAACCGGGAGATCATCCGAATCCGGACCGAGAACGCCCTTTTGAAGTCTCAGCAGTAAGCTCCTGCGGACGTCGACCATGCTGAAGCGGCACACGGCACTGGGACTGGTGATGGCGACCGGCGCGTTCTGCGCGGCCGGACTGGCGCGCGCCCAGGAAGACAGCCAGGCGCTTTCCGCCGACGCGCATCTTGTCCTCGGGATCGACTGCTTCAAGGACAAGAAGTACGACGAGGCGATCGTTGAGTTCCGCATCGCCGCCAACGCCCGCCCGGCCGACGGCTCGATCCTGCACTACCTCGGCGCCGCCTACTACGAGAAGGGTTCGTACGACGAGAGCCTCATCCAGTTCAAGGAAGGTCTGGCGCTGGCCCCGGCCTTCGGGGACGAGTTCTCGTTCTACTACGTCGCCCGGCTCTATTATCGCAACCGACTCTATTGCGGCGCGCGGGGGTGGTTCACCCGGATCATCGAGCAGAACCCAAACTCGAAGTTCTCGGGCGAGGCCCGGAGGTTTGTCGCCGAGATCGACGCCCTCCTCGCCACCCCGGCCGAGAACGCCACGATCGACTGGTACTACGACCGCGGCCTCACGGAAAGCCAGAACCGTCGCCACCTGATCGCTGAGGACTACTTCCGCGAAGTGCTGGCCCTGGGAGAGCGACGCCCGGCGGCTCCGCGCTGGAGGTCGAACGAATCGAGATACTACCTCGCCCACCTGCTCAACAAGCGGGATGCCTGCGCCGAGGCTCTGGCCCTCCTCGACAAGGTGGATTCGGAAGCTCTCACCGTGTCCCGTTCCGCCGTGACGCCGGCGGACGTGACTTATCAGCGCGGTTTCGCGCTCGCCCGCTTGGACCGGTGGGATGAGGCGCGGAAGGCGCTGGTCCAGGTGATCACCGAGATTCCGAACCACGCCTTCGCGCATTATCAGCTTGGACGGGTGGAGTGGGCCACGGGGCGGTACGACACGGCGATCGTCCACCTCACGGAGGCCCAGATGCTCGAGCGCTCGCTCGGAGTGGGCTGCGACTACTACCTCGGCTGCTGCCACATGCAGCGCGGCGAGACGGCCGCGGCAAAGTCCCGCTTCGAGAGCGTGATCCGGCTCTGCCCGACCGACGAGATCGGCCGGCAGGCGCGGCAGCATCTGAATCAGCTGGCGACCCCGGTGGAGAAACATCCGTAGCCCCGAGTAGCCCGCCGGAGCGGCCCAAGGCCGCGGAGGCGGGCGCAACGAGGGGCGGCGCCCGCGGCCGATGGCGAGACAGGCGGCATAACGAACGAGGCTGAATGACCTCTTGCTCCCGCGGCGCCGGAGGCCGGACGACAGAATTGCGCGCTCTCTTACAATTCGGTGCGTTCACGTTCGTGGCGATGTTCGCCGCCACTGCCTCCGGTCAGCTCCCCCCCGGCAAGTCCCGGGTGGACGAGTCGCCCTATCTGACGGTGGGTAGGGAGGAACTGAACCGGGGACACTTCGAAACGGCGGTCGTGGCCTTCCAGAAGGCGCGGGCGGAGGATTCGGATGACCCGGAGGCCCCCCTCGGACTGGCCCAGGCCCTGAATCACCTTGGCCGCCATGAAGAGGCGGCGGAAGCGGCCCGGGCCTCGCTCGTCTGCTGGCGGGCGTTGGAAAGCGTTGAAGCCGACCGGCCGGACATCCCCGCCTTCGAGGCGAAGGTGGAGTTCGAACTGGGCTATGCCCTCTATCACCTCCGCCAATACCCGGCGGCGATCGAGGAACTCGAACGCGCCCGGGATCGATGTCCCACCGACGGCTACGTCCGCTTCACGCTCGGACTCGCGCTCTACTACTCGGGAAACCGGCATGATGACGCCGCGGCGGAATTCTCCCGGGCGATCGACCTCGCCCCCCCGCTCGCCGATTCGGCCCGGGCCATGCGCGGACTCTGTTATCGCCGGCTGGGCCGGATCGAAGAAGCCCGCCGCGACCTGTCCGAACTGGCCGCGCTGAAGACCGACTCGGCCCTGGCCGCCCCGTCCCGTTCGCTCCTCGACGTGCTGCACGGGGGGGTATCCGCCCGATCCACGACCGGGGTCACGCTGAGCGCGCTGACCTGGTACGAGCACGACTCGAACCTGCTGCTGAGCCCGGATTCAGGCGGACAGCGCCCGTCACGGCAGTCCGATCACGGACTCGGCTTCCTCGGCAACCTCGCGTGGCGCCCGGAGTCCGCGCCTCGATGGGTCTTGGCCTACTCCCTGTTCACCAAGGTGTACGCTGATACGCAGGAGCTGGACCTCCTCGGAAACCTGGGCTCCATCTCGTACGACGCCCTGTGGAGCGGCGAGGCCCCCGCCGAGGGAGTGCGCCGCGGAAGCGGCGCCGAGGGGGACGGGACCGACTTCACCCCCGGCGAGGCCCGCCTCAAGTTCCAGATCGAAACCATGTACTACCACCTCGATTGGGAGGCGTACCTCTGGCGAAACGCGGTGCTGGGCCGGCTGGAAATCCCCTTCGGATCGAACTGGGCGGGCCGGCTGGAACTGCGCGCGGGACATAAGGGATTCCAGGACTCGTCCAACGACCGCTTCGACGGACCCGACTACGGCGGCCGCCTGGGATGGGAACTGCACGATGTCGAGCGCACTCGCGCCCTTGTCCTCGAGTACCACGCGGTGGTCGAGGAGACGGACGCGAAGGAGTTTGACAACCTCGCCCAGGATGTGGGGGTGAGCGTGCGAATCGGCCTCCCGGGCGACTGGGAGATCTCCGGCACGGGCTCCTACGGCTGGAGGGAGTACGCCAATCGGGATGCGCTGCTCGGCACGCAGAGGTCGGACCGCTGGGCCTCGCTCACCGTGGGGCTCTCCAAGGCCATCACGGAGGATGTGCGGGTGGCCTTGGAGTGGACGCACACGGATCAGGACTCGAACGTGAACGCCTTTGAATACGACCGGGACCTCGTGCTCTTGAGCGCCTGGTTCCGCTTCTGAATTGAGGTTGGCAGTCCCGAGCACCTATGGGAAGACGTCGTTCGCAGTACGCCCGTAAGGGCGCGTTCGTAGTGCGCCCGTGAGGGCGCTCAGTTTGTGGGCTCCTCAAGGCCCGAAACCCCCGGCTCAGCCCGGGACCCGTATGAGAGGAGAAGGTGGATCTGGAAGCGCGGGGCATGCTTGATGATGCCCCCTAGGTAGCCCAGGCGGTCATCGACCGGTCGGGGTCGGAGATCGTATCGGGTGGGGCGCGGCGCGCAAGCGCCGCTCACAGGGTGCTCACAGGTGAGATTAGAAACCCTGTAAACTCCACTTTGGGCTTGACTTGGGAACGCTTTTCCGGTATCTATTTCGACCTTTCATATCCGGGGTTGGCCGGAACAGGTACGCACTCTTTCGGGGAGACTCGATTCTCCCCACCGACTGTCGACTTCTCGACTTTCGACTGTCGACTGAATGGAGGTGATGCGGCCAGGAGGGAGAGCCGACGCGGCTGCGATGCAGGGCCGCGTGAGGGCCTTCCGGAGCCCCCAGTAGCGACGCGAAGCGCCGCTTACCGAGGGGCCGAACATGCGGGATGACCGCCAAGGCGCCCCCCATGCAAGCGACCCGTCTGTCAGTTGTCGACTGTCGAGTTCCTGACTTTCGACTGTTGACTCCCGACGGGCCCGCGAGAAGGTCCTCAACAGCCGTGTTGGCGTGAGGCAGATGTAGGGGCGGGGCTTGTCCCCGCCCGTCGCCTGCGTCACGGGGTACGTATGAGGACCTCCGTAGTCCCCTCCGGGGGACAAGAAGCCGGGCCGGCGTAGGAAGTCGGTGTGCACCGATGACGCCGGGCCGGCTGGAGGACGGAGATCCTCGAAACCGCGAATGCCGTTCGCAGGGCGCCCGTGAGGGCGCGATCGGGTTCGCGGACTTTTTGGGGCCTCATATGAGGCCCCTGGAAACCAAGGAGTTTCAAGCACATGAGTAAGAAGCTCAACATTGTCCTCACGCTGGCCCTCGTCGCCTCCGTCATCACGTTGGCGGGCTGCGGCGGCGGCGGCGGTGGAAACGGCGGGACGACGAGCCCCTCCGGCTTCAACTTCGGCAGCCAGTCCGAGACGGGCGACTTCTCGGCGAGCGTTGCCGGCGAGCTGTCCGCCACCGGCCCGTACAACATGGCGGCCGATGGCGCGGCGTTGACCGAGAGCACCCTGGACGTCACAGATCCGGACGTCTTCTTCGATGAGGACGGAAATGCGATCATCACCTTCAGCGCCCGGACGGAGACAGCCCCGCTGAACGGGTTCGATGGGGCTCACTCCACAACGGCGGCGGGCAATACGACCGACACCTACTCCATCCTCCTCTCGTACTATCGCGCGAGCGACAACCGCCTCACCAAGCCGCAGGCGATTTCCGGCGGCGACTCTGAAGCGATGCCCACCCGCCCGATCGTGATGTTCAACGGGGAAGCCTCCTCGACGAACAAGCGCGGCGATGCGGTCATCGTCTACAGCCGGGACACCAACAGCGCCGTGGCCACGGCTACAGAGCAGGACCTTCTCTACACGGTGTTCGATGCCTCCGCGGTCACGGCCTCCGTCAATGGCTTTGGGGCGACGGCGACCAATCTGACGAGCGTGTCCGCCGGAAACAACGTGCAGAACTACAACTTCGTGTCGGACGGGAACGTCGGCCTGACCACTTCCCGCCGCACGGGCACCCTCACGTCGGAAACCCAGCCGATCGAGATCGAGCGGAACAACGTCAGCGAAACAGACGAGACGGTGTTCAAGTCCGCCTCGTCCTCTCTCCTCGGGGTGGTCTGGCTGCAGGACATTGCCGCAGCCGAAACGATCGACGGCGGCGTGGATGCGAACGACGCGGATGACGACACGAACGGCACCGACGACGACGCCGTCACCAGCCTCCGCGGCGCCATCTTCACCTGGAGCGGAACGACATCGGTGGGCTCGTTCGGATCCGCGACGGACATCTATGCGGTCAACACCATCACGGCCGACGGCAACGGAACGGGCTGGCGCACGGCCGGGTCGGAGTCGTACGACATCTCCCCGGGGGCCGGCAGCACGGTCACGGACCTGGACGACACCGACTGGATTCTGGCCTGCTACAACACGACCTGCTTCGTTCCGGCGGTCGATGACGACGACACGACGATCGGCTCGGATGTGTTCGATGCGGTGTGGCTGACCACGACTCTCACCTCGACGGGCTTCTCGACGCTCACCGAGATCAGTCACACGGATGCGGTCGCGGACAACACCGAGGATGCGGTGACCGCGCACGTGTCGACCGATGCGATCACGTCAGATCTGACGCTGACGCTGACGCCGATCGTACTCGGAACCGACGAGTGCTCGAGCGCCACGGGCGTCTATATGATCTTCGCGGGCAGCCGGAATTCCTCCGACGGCGATACGGACACGCGGCTCTTCACGGCGGCTGTCAATTCCAGCACCGGCGCCGTCGCTCTCACGGCGACTACGACGTCTCAGACCGACAGCCTGACGGCCGCCTTCGACGACGTGACGGCCATACTCGACGGCTACGTCGGACGCAGCGGCAAGTTCGGCGCCGTGATGTTCACCCAGAACAACGGGACGAATGCCGGCGATCTTCCGTATCTGAACGAACTGAACCTGGCCGTCACCCTCGGCTCCTCTCCGCTTCAGGGCGTCGTTCAGCTCTGGGCCGATGCCGAGGCGGGCCTGGATGTGGACGAGGCTGGAGTGGACACGGTGGTCGTGTCCGGCGAGTTCCAGCGCGACGTTCAGAGCGACGACAAGAAGCTGTCGCTCGCGATCATCATCCGAGACGAGGATCTGGACAACGACAATGACTCCCACGACCTGGCCTCGGAAAAGAACCGGTTGATCTTCAATCAGTATTCGCCGAAGACCCCGGGCGGCGCAGGGACCGACATCACGGCCCTGGCTGTCAGTTCCGCCGGAGCGACCAGCGACGCGATCGACGCGTTCGATGGCGCCGTTCCGACGTTCGGCAATTCGGCCTGCACAGGACCGCTCGACGTCCTCGACGGCGGCACAAGTTCGTCGGCGACCTCGGCGATCATCTACTACGTGCAGCGGGACACCAGCGGCGCGGCGGGTGCGGATGCGACAACCAACACCGCCGATGACATTGCCGCCGACGGAATCCTCAAGGCGGCGAAGTTCAATGGTACGTCGATCGAGAGCACGCAGGTGACGTTGAGCACGGCATCGACCGGTCTGCATACGGAACTCCTCGACGTCAATGTGCCGGAGGTTCACGAGGCCCCCTCTTCGGAGTCTCGCACGACCCTCACCAAGCACATCGTCATCTTCACCGAGGAGCGCGCCGTCTCAACCCACCTGTATACTTCGACGATCAACACGGCCATCCGCTCCCGCGTATACACCCTCTCGGCGACCTGGGGTACTTCGGCCTTCTCGACTCCGACCACCTGGTTGACGAACATCACCCCCTCCACCGCGACGAACCACAACGATGTGGATGGCGGCGGAAACGTGCAGGTCATCTGGCACTCGGAGCAGGACACCTCGAACAACATGCTGCTCTTCTGGATCGAGGGAAATCGCCTGATGTACTCGCTTTGCTCCGGCGCGAGTTCGTGGAGCCAGCCGAACGAAGTCGGAAACCCGAACGCCGGTGTCATCAATCCGACGGCGGCGGGTGCGTTCAGCTTCGCTTATGCTCCGTCGAACGTCAGCACGCTGTTCCTTGACTCGTCAGCGACAGCCGCGGATGGTCGCCATCTCATCTTCGCCGTGCAGCAGTACGGCAACGATGGCGGCGGCTCCGCGTTCAAGCGCTGCTTCGCCAAGGTCATCAAGTAAGCGCATCCGGAATACGTCTTCCGGAAGGACGGTACAGGTGTAACCAAGACAACGGGCGGCTCGGGAAACCGGGCCGCCCGTTTGTTTCAGGGCTGCAGAGGAGCCGGATGTGCGCTGGGAATTTAGCCTGATCGGCGGGGCCGTTGTCTTCGTGCTCACGGTGATCGTCACGAACATCCCGGAGCCGCTTCCGCCGGCCCCGCGGCCGATGGCGGATCCCAAGGGTGTCCGCGAGTCTCACTCACGCGTAGATTTGTCTGCAAGTCCGTCCGCTCCCGCCCGGCCCGCTCTCACGCCGATCGAGATCGCGAGTGAGGTCTCCCAGGAGACGAAGCCAGTAACCGATCCACCTCCCGAACGCGATCTTCCAAGCCAGAGAGCGATCCCCCTCCTTCGGTCAGGTCAATCCCCAGTGCTCCCTCCGAAGCCGCTCGACCCGTCGGTTCCCAACTATGGCCGTCTCATCGTCGACCCCCACGATCCCAAGCGCGAGGTGGGGCGACTGCTGTCCCTGTACGACGAGGCGCTCTCGCGGCGACGGTTTTCGGAGAGGGACCAGACCCTTGCGGACGGCAACGGGTTTGATACCAGCACCTGCGCGCAGGCTCTCGCGGATCTCGTACTGATGCATCATGAACACTACTCCGAGGTGACGGATCACGCCGGCAAACTCACGAATTGGAATGACATGGCGCCCCTCGCGGCGGCGCTCGGTGCCATCGGACCTGTCGACCCCGATGCGGCCCACTCGCTCCGCAACTCCTTCTGGGTCGAGAATCCCGACCGGCAGCGGCTGACGCTCACGCTGCTGAGTCGTGACCCGTCGCCGGCCACGCTGGAACTCAGCGAAGCGGCGAGTTTTCGACGCGGATCTCCGGAGGTCCAGCGGGCGGGGATTTCAAACCTCGATTTCGCCCTGCGGGGAGACTTCCTCAAGCCCGAGCGCCGCCTTCGGCTGCTGACTTCGCTGCAGGCACTCGGCTCGGATGAACGCGAGGATGGCGGGGTCCGTGCCGATGCGCTGCGGACGTGGGGACAGGTGTCTCGAAGCGAAGAGGATCGCGCCTTTCTTCGGCGGCGAAGTACCGAGGACCCGTCGGAAGAAGTTCGAGCGACAGCGCAGCAGGTTCTGCGACAATAGTCGGAAGGGAAGCCTTCGATGCAGAAATCCCGGTTTTGGAGTCGCTGGCGCGCGGCCTTCGTCGTCATGGGAGCCTGGTTCCCGTTCACGTTCGGAGGATGCGGGAACGATGGGTCTTCGGCCGCTTCCCCTCCCCTCCCGCCGGCGAGGGTCAGCCCCATCGCCGCGAAAGTACAGGAACTGTCGAAGTCCGCCGGGATAACTCTCCCCGAGTCCCGCCCGGGAGCGGTCCGGATCGCCCCGCCTGCCGACGCAAGATACGTGGTCCTTGCGCATGTCGCGACCGATTGTCCGCAGGCGGCGGAGATCCACAGGTGCGAAGTCGTTCCCCACTGGCGGTGGACGGTCGAGGGAGAGCGATTGGAAGTCGAGGGATTCCAGGCGTGGCTGTACGCTCTTCGCGGGACGGTCTCAGACTGGACGAAGGCGCCGTACCTGCTCCTGCTGTGCGATGAGCGCGCGCCCGTGTATGCGCTGTACGCCACCGTAGACCTGGCCGCCGTCGCGGGCCTCTGGAACTTCACCATGGTGGACGCCGAGGGTGGGTTGGCGGGGTTCTACGATATCCGCGACCAGAGAGTCCGGGGGCCCGAGGTCCGCGATGTGGGTGACATGATTCTCGGCGAGATGCCGGAGGGACTGAAGGACGCAGAACTGGTGGCTCTCGACACGCCAGTGTGGAGGACCGACCGCAAACTTCAAAGTCAGGTCCTGGACTCCTTTGCCGCAGGGGTGACGGCGAAGCTCGAAGAGGCCAGAGTCAAGGCCGGGACCGGACACTCACCCAAACTCGTCGTCCAGCCGAACCTCACGGACAGAGTTGCCCACCTCTACGTGATGTTGGCGGCGTGCCGCGGAGGCGGGGCCACGACCATTCTGGACCGGAACCGTGTGCCGAGTCTGCCCAAGAGCATCCCTCAGGACGTGCAATCATTCCCGAAGAAAGAGTAGCGTCGAGGATTCGTGACCAGGACCGCCGACTGCGGTTTATCGAGAGTCTCTGAACGAAACGGCCGGGCGCCCGTCCATGGAAACGGCCGATCGTAGCGCCTCACTCGCTGCCCCACCGACGTGACGGGTATCCCACACAAATCGGATCACGCTGTCCGGCAGGCCCTCGCCGTCTTCGTCGGCGCCGCGCTCTACTTCGGGGCTCTGCGAGCCCTCACCCCCGGCCTCATCGACCCCGATGAGTTCTTCCACGTCCGATTCGCCTCGCTCATGCGCGAGCGCGGTGAGATCGTCCGCGCCCTGCCGTGGGCGGCCGATACGATCCATGCGGAATCGTACCGCGACCACCATTTCCTCCAGCACGTCCTCTACATCCCGTTCGTCTGGGGCGATCTGGAGATGGCCGCGCGCGCCGTCGCCGCCCTCTCGGCCGCGCTGATGCTGACCGCCTTCTGGGCCATGGCGCGGGCGTGGGGATGGAGGTGGCCTCTGCTCTGGACCGCCCTCCTCGCGGGGTCGGCGACGGGGTTCGTGATCCGGCAGGACATGGCGCGGGTCCAGAACCTCTGTCTCGCGTTCGTCTTCCTCGGCCTCTGGGCCTGGCGCGCCGGCTCGTACCGCGCCCTCTTCGCCCTCGCCTTCGCCAACGTGTGGCTCTATGACGGCTTTCTCATTCTGCCGGCGATGTGTCTCCTGTGCGCCTCGCTCTCAGGGCGGTCGGATCGGCCGGAGGCGCCGTGGCGGGGTGTGGCCGTCGCCATGGCCGGCACGACAACGGGAATGGTGATCAACCCTTTCCTGCCGGACAACTTCTCAGGCTATCTCCTCAACTTCACCCGGGTCCTTGAGCCCCGGAACTCGCCTCTCCCCCTCGGAAACGAGTGGGACCCGGCCACCTGGCTGGACATGGGGCCTGACGCGCTCCCGATCAACCTCGCTCTGGGGACCGTCACGGTATGGGCCATCCGGCGGAGGCATCGCCCGGAGGGCGTCGAATGGGCCTTCCTGATCATGGGCCTCGCCCTCTGGGCGGTGACCTGCCGGCATCAGCGGTTCGTGGAGTACTGGCCCGCCCCGGCGGTGATGTTTGCCGCGGCGTGGGCCACACGGATCGGCGGCGGCGGGATCTCGATCTCTCCCTCCCAGGAAGGAACGCGTGACGAGGCGGGGCCTTGGCGCGATGACGACGAAGGACGAGGGGACGACCGGCCGGTCCCCTCCTCGGCGTCCGGTCCGGTCGCCTGGTTCCGGGCGGCGCCGGGGTTCCTCCGGTTTCTCGCCATCGTGGCCCTCGCGGGCGGCCTCGGCCAGTTCGCCGGAGCGGCCCGCCTCATGCGGGCGCGGGTCGTCCCCGACCTCGAACCCGCCTGCCGCTGGCTCCAGGAGAACACACCGCCCGATACCAAGGTCTTCAACGCCTGCTGGTGGGACTTCTCTCCGGCGTTCATGTACGGACCGCACAACCGATTCGTCGTCGGGCTCGATCTCAACTACCTCCGTCTCCACGATCCCGGTCTCGCCCGGCACTATGAGGAGATCGTGACCGGCCGGGAGCCGAAGCCGCTCAAGACGATCCGGGAACAGTTCCGGTGCCGCTACGTCCTGGCGGACCAGCGCAATCTGCTGCTGCTGATCCGGATCCGGGGGGAAGAGGGGTACACCGTCGAGCACGAGGACATCAATCGTGCCGTCCTTCGGCTGGATTGATCGGCGAGTGAATAGAGCACCGTAGCCCCGAGTAGCGGCCCCTTTCGTCTTCGCTCAGGGCAGGCTCCGGCCGCGTGACGAGGGGCGGACCAGGCGAAGGTGTCCCGCACGCAGGACCGGCCCCTCGTCACGGCCCCGCAGCACGTGCTGCGGGGCCTACTCGGGGCCTCGGGGATCCGCATGAACGCTGTCTCGTACGAGAACTCACAAGACCTCCTCACCGCCGGTGGTCCGCGCGCCGGTCCGGAGGGGGCCGGGGAGGGGCGTCGGAAGGGGTTCGGGGAGTGGAGTTTGAGCGGGGGATAGCCTCCGCAGAGTGGTCCCTTTTCGCCGGACGGCGATGAGGGCCTGCGGAGATTCGGGGGTGTCGGCCGGTCCCTTTCCGAAGTGGGCGGGACCTGAGACGATGGACGGGGAGTCCCCTGACGCCCTTCGCCATGAGGCAGAACGGGCGAGACAATCCCCCCCCGCGATGGACGCTTCCGCTGTCAGCCTCTCACGGCGCCTCGGCGGCGGCCTCGCCGGCCTCAGGTTGGGAAGGAGTCGGCGAGGAACGCGGCGCCTTCGCGGACTTCGACTTCGGAGAGGTGGAACGCCGACTGGCGACTCTCTTCCCCTCTTCTTCCGCTTTCTTCTTCCTCGCGCCCTTCTCCGCGCCCTCCTCCTTGTCGTCCCCCGGCCCCGGTGTCGAGACCGGGATGGCCGCCGAAGTGGAGGGCGCCGGCGGCGACGCTCCCGGTGTCGTCGATGAGGCCGCGTCCGCCGTCTCCGGTGTCGCGGCGGGCGGAGGCGTCGGAGGCGTACCGGCCGCTCCCGCCGTCCCTGTGGCCGCCCCCTCGCCCTCCAAGGGCGCTCCCTGAACGTCGCGGGGGACGCGGAACGATTTTCCCGAGAAGCGGAGAATGCTCGCCTGGTCGATGAGCCGATCGACGATGGCGACGGCCTGAGGCTCGGAGGGGAGCAGTTCCGCCCACGCCTTGAAGGGGAGGTTCGAGACGACGAGGGTGGAGCCTTTGCGGTATCGGGCGCAGACGAGCCGGAAGAGATCGGTGGAGGCGTCGCGATCGAGGTTGGCGAAGCCGGCGTCGTCGAGGACGAGGAGATCCGGCTTCACCAGGCGACGGAAGGCCTTGCGGAAGGTGTGGTCGGCGCGGGAGGCGAGGAGTTCTTCGAGCATCTCGCCCATGGTGACGTAGAGGACGGAGTGAAGGCGGCGGCAGGCGGCGACAGGCGGCGTGACCGATGGCCTTGGCGACGGTGGTCTTTCCGGTGGAGGGACGTCCGACGAGAAGGAGGTTGCGGTGTTCGTCGATGAAGCGGCCGGTGAGGAACTCGCGGACGGCGTGCGGGGAGAGTTCGGGACGGCAGGAGAAGTCGAAGTCGTCGAGGGTGACGAGCGGACCGAGACGGCTCCGGCGGACGCGTCGGGCGATCTTGCGTTCGAGGCGGGCGTCGAGTTCGATCAGAAGGGGCGGTCGTCGGGGTCGTCATCGGAGGTTCCTTTCGGGTCGGGGGTGGGAGGGGTCGGGGGCATGGAGTCGAGGGTGTAGTCGGAGAGATCGGCGACGGGGATATCGTCGAGGGCGGCCAGCACCGTCGGGTGCCCGGTGAGGGGCGGCACGGGAGGAGGTTCGAAGAGATCGGGCGCGCGGGCCTCGAGGATGCGTCCGATCGCGTCGGCGCTCCAGTTGCGGTATCGCGTGGCGCGTTCGATGGCCTCTCGGACCGGCTTCTCGCCGTGGAGTTCGGCGAGGCGTTCGAGCTTCCGGAGATGGATGGCGGAGAGGCCCTTCATGCGACGGAGCAGGCCGTCGAGGAAGACCGCCGCCTCCGGGAAGAGGGTGAGGAACCGGACCTCGAGGGCGCCGCGCGGGACCGGTTCGCGCGACGGCCTCGGACCGTCGATCGAGACGCGGCCGGGAACGTCGGGAATGCGGTGCGCGGCGACGACGGCGCCGGAGGCGTCGAGGACCTCGATCCGGTCGGGAAAGACGCGGACCGAGACGCACTGGCCGACGAGGGCGGCGGGGACGGGATAGAAGGAAGCGTCGACGCAGACGGTCCCGTCGGAGGCGACCTTGCGGATCGCGGACCGGGCGACGGCGGGCGACGCGACCTCGGGGAGGCGGATGAGGGAGGGACGCTCTTCGAGGAGTGCTTCGGCGGGGACGCGCTTCGTGGTGGCGTGGACGCGGGCGTTCGCGACGGTGTCGAGCCACTCGCGAGTCTTGAGGCGGAACTCGTCCCGGGAGGTGAACTCCGTCCCGCGGAGGAGATCGGCGTCGATCCAGGAGAAGGGGCGTTCGATCTTACCCTTGCGATCCGGATCCCGGGGACGGCAGGCGCGGGGAGTGAAGCCGAAGTGTCGGGCGAAGTCGAGGAAGCCCGGGTTCCAGATCGGCTTCCCCGCGGATCGGCCGAGAGTGACGGTGGTCATGTTGTCGTAGACGATCGTGCGCGGAAGTCCGCCGAAGGAGGCGAAGGCCTCGGCGTGCGCGTGTCGAGCGGAGTTCGCGGAGGATGCGGGAGGCCGTGAGGTCGCGCGTCGCCATCTCCCGCACGCGATCGTGAAACGGCTCGATCTTGGACGGCGTCGGTGACGGTTGCGATCGGCCGAGGGCCTTGCGAACCGTCTTCACGTTGCATCCGAGGCGGCGGGCGATGGCGCGGGGACCCAGGTCCTTCGAGAGGCGGAGGACTTCCTGGAGTTCGTCGGGGGTGAGCATCGGGGGACTCCTTGGCGAGGGGGGCGGAGAAGGCGGCGAGGCGGCTCTCGATGCGGCGTCGCCGGGCGGAGAGGACGCGGCGTTCGGCGTCCGAGAGGTTCGAGGGAAGTGGGGACCTCGCGGCGACCCTCGGCGATCCAGAGGCGGAGTCGCTTGAAGCCGTCGAGGAGCTCGAAGGCGCCGGAGGGAGTTCGCGCGACTCGGAGCGGCATCGGGGCGAGCGGCGCCACCGCGGCGGGGACGGTGCGCGATCCGCGGAGCGGGTATCTCCGCCGGCCTTCGTGGCGCGGGCGTCCCCGCCCGCGCCCGCAAAACGGGTCTCGCCGCCCGCGCCTTCTTGCCGTGAACCCGTCGAATCGGCTTCGTCCAAACCCAGGAGTTGGTAGAGCGGGTAGCGATACGCGATGAGGCGCTTCTGGAGGAGGGCGAAGCGGGCCTGGACGACGTCTCCCTCGCGGAGGCCGAGGCGCTTCGCGATCGTGGAATCGGCCCAAAACGAACATCCGCTCGAATCGGCGGCAAGGTGGAGGAAGAAGAGGAGCGCGATCTCCTCGAACGAGAGTCCCGCGAGCCAGTCGCGGAAGCGGTGATCGACCCACGCGAAGTGCTTCGGGAGACGCCGGCGCCGGGCGGCATCGATCGGTTCGCGACCGGGGAGGGTTCGTTCGCTCATCGCGCGCGAGGATAGTCTCTCGCGCCGCGGGCGTGAAGGGGGGGACCACGAAATGGCCCGTCACGGGGAGGATCGAGCGCTATTGCGTCGATCGGCTCGGGGAGTCCGCAGGGCGATCGGGCCAACGAGGCGTAGCGGCGAAGCAGCCGCCGACGCCCGTGGCGAAAGGCTTGGCGGCAGGCGGCCGAGCAGTAGACGGTCAGGCGGTGCGGAGGTCTCGGGACCCAGCGGTGGCAGCGGTCGCAGCGGTAGGGACGCGGAAAATCGCCACGAACTGCTGACAGGTCGAGAGCGTCACGCCGCGCGTCCGGTGTCGGGTCGATGGAGGGGGCGCCGAAAGGGATCGGGGCGGCGCTCCGGTCGGAGGGCGGCAATCGCCCGGGCGCAAGAGGCCTCGTGGAGTCGCACGCGACGGCGGCGTTGGGCCCGCCGGTTCTGGATGCGGCGCCCGTCGTGGCTGCATCGTTCTGAGCAGTAGCGGCGGAGATGCCGGCCCTTCGCGGCCTTGTTCCGCCGCCCCGTGCCTCCGGCGCGGCTCACGAATCGCTTGCAGTCCGCCCAGCCGCATCGTATCCTCGGCATGCTCCGGTGCCCCGAGGGTGACGGCCAGAAACCGTCTACAAGCCCCTTGGATGTACCGGAGTTCTTTTTTGAAGTCGAGGATTGGCGTCCACCGCCCGTTCGAGCCTGGCGGCCTTCCAGAGCCCCCATCGCCTCCCCGGTCGACTCCCCTTCGCCCTCGCCCCCGAAGACCCCCTCGTCCTCCCCCCTCACCCCGTTTTCCACACCCGCGCCGGAAGTACTTCAAGAAGTAAATCCAGATCAAGAAATGGATCTACTTCCAGAGAAACGGACCACCGTCAAAACCCGAAAAGGGACCACCGACGATGAGGTCCAAGGGGCTTACCCCCCCGGCGGCCGGGAACCGGCCCCGACTCGGAGCGGAAGTCGGCGCGTCGCCCGAAGTCGACTGGAAACTACCCGGGCTCGCACCGGGCGCCGGGTTCTGGCGCATCAGAGATCGCGGGTTCCCGTCGGACCGGAGACCCCGCCGGACGGATCAGCCGCGGGGGGGATACCGGCGGAAGGAGGGCCGGGCGGAAATCAGTACGCGATCCCGGTGAGGGAGTACCGCACCAGCTCGTACAGCCGTCCGAAGGAGACGCCGAGCCACACGGTGGGCACCGCCATCGCGTACAGCAGGAAGGTGGCGAACTTCGGCACCGGCAAGGCCGGGACCGTTTGTCCGTCGGCGGGAACCCCCTCCAGATACATCGCCCGTATCACCTTCACGTAGTAGTAGAGCGAAATGACCGAATTGAGCACCCCCACCACCGCCAGCCAGAAGAGCCTCGCCTCGATCACCGCCTTGAAAAGGAGCAGCTTGCCCACAAAGCCGACCATCGGGGGAAGACCGATGAGCGACAGGAGGAAAATCGTCATGGCGGCGGCCACGGCGGGCGCCCGCCAGCCCAATCCCCGATACCCGTCGAGGTCCTCCACCCCCAGCCGGTCCGCAATCACGATCACGGCGAAGAAGGCGCCGAGGTCCATGAAGGCGTAGGCCACGAGATAGAACAACACCGCCTCACGGCCGACCCGGATCACGGCCTCGCCCTGCTCCCTCGGCGCGTCCGCCATCCCGCTCGAAACCGTAACCACGCCCATGAGCAGGTACCCGGCATGGGCGATCGCCGAGTAGGCCAGCAGGCGCTTCACGTTCGTCTGGCCGAGGGCGGCGAGGTTTCCCCACGTCATCGTGAGAACGGCAGCAACCGTGAGGAAGGCGGGCCAGTTCGGATTCACGGCATCCCGGGCGGCCGGATCGGGAAACGCCATCGAGAGAAACCGCAGCATCACGGCGAAGCCGGCCACCTTCGGCGCCACGGAGAGGAAAGCCGTCACCGGCGTCGGCGCCCCCTCGTAAACGTCCGGACACCACGTGTGGAAGGGAAAGGCCGCGATCTTGAAGGCAAAACCCCCGAGGATGAAAAGCGTCGCGAGACTGAGCGCGGGGGTCTGCCCCAGGAGTCCCGGGGCGAATGACAACGTCCCGCGCAGGCGGGACGGAATCTCCTGAAGAGAGAGAGTCCCGGTCAACCCGTAGAGCAGACTCAACCCGTAAATCATCACGGCCGAGGCCACCGCGCCGTACAACACGTACTTGAGACCGGCTTCGCTCGACTTGCGGTCGCGGCGGAAGAACCCGCTCAGGGCGTAGGACGGAAGCGAGACCATCTCGATCGAGAGATAGACCATGAGGAGGTCGGTGGCCGAGGCCATCAGCAGAAGCCCCAGAGCCGACGCGAGAAGCAGCGCATAATACTCGCCGTCCCCGTATCGCCGGATCCCTCGGTGGTGCCAGGAAAACCCCACCACGAGAAGCAGGCTGACCAGGATCAGCATCTTGAAGAAGAGGGCGAAGGGATCCACACGAAGAAGCCCGAAGCGGTTCCGGCCCACCCCTTCGGCTCCGGCGAAGATGTCGACGGGCGGGGTCGCGCCGCCCAGCTCTCCCGAGAGAATCTGTTGCAGATGCGGAAGCCCCCCCCCCGCCGCTCCGCCCCCGCCGTGCCGTGCCACCGCGAACTCGACGTAGTAGAAGAACACCGCAAGGAGGGCGCAGGCGAGCCCGATCGCCGCAAAGGCCGGTGCAGCCCGGCCGGCGCGCAGGGAGGGAACCAGGTCGGCGAGCACGACGAGAAGCAGCGCCGCCGTCACCGCCAGTTCGGGGGCGAACCACGCCAGACTGGCCACATTGTCCAGTGCCTTACCGTCCATCATTACCGCCCTACTGTCCCGCCCCCTGCACCATCCGCATAAACTGCTGAAGCGAGACGTTCATCATGTCGAGCAGGGGCGTCGGATAAACGCCGAACAGGAGAACACATACCCCGAGCGGGGCCAGCGTGAACACCTCCCGGGCCGTCATGTCGGAAATCCCCTCATACTTGCTGTTGAGCGTCCCCATGAACACCCGCTGGAAGGTCCAGAGGAAGTACGCCGCCGTGATCACAATGGCAACCGCCGAGAAGACCGCGAAATAGCGCATCGGCGAGCCCAGCTCTCCCTCCGTCTGGAACGCCCCAATGAACGACAACGCCTCCCCCACGAACCCCATCAGACTCGGCAATCCCAGCGACGTGAAGAAGGCCAGACTGGTGTATCCGGCATAGATCGGCATCCGGGTCGCCAGTCCGCCGAAGCCGTCGATCTGACGATGGTGCGCCCGGTCGTACACCACGCCGACGAGCAGGAAGAGCATCGCGCTCCCCATCCCGTGCGCGAGGAGCTGGAACACCGCCCCGTTCACCCCGGCCGCGTTCAGCGCGGCGATCCCGAGCAGGCAGTACCCCATGTGACTCACCGAGGAGTACGCCACCAGCTTCTTCAGGTCGGATTGCGCCATCGCGCAGAATGCCCCGTACACGATGCTCACGCACCCGATCAGGCCGAGCCAGAACCGGAAGTCCTGGAACTGGTCGGGGAGGATCGGGAAGTTGATCCGCAGCATCCCGTAGATCCCCATCTTCAGGAGGATGGCGGCCAGGATCACGCTGATGGCCGTCGGCGCCTCCACGTGCGCGTCCGGAAGCCACGTGTGGAGCGGCACGATCGGCACCTTCACCGCGAAGGCGAGGAAGATTCCGACGAACACCATCATCCAGAAGGCCGGGTCGGCGTGGAACGGTCCCTCCGGATCGGCCGCGAGCCGCTGGAGCCGGAGGATGTCGAAGGTGCGTTCGGCCGGGGTGTTCCCGGAGTAATAGTAGAAGGCCAGCATTCCGAGAAGCAGCAGCACGCTCCCGGCCAGCGTATACAGGAAGAACTTGATGGCGGCGTACTCCTTCCGCGGACCGCCCCAGATCCCGATCAGGAAATACATCGGAAACAGCATCAGTTCCCAGAAGACGTAGAAGAGGAACATGTCCAGGGCGCAGAAGGTGCCGATCATCGCCCCTTCCAGCAGCAGGAACATGCAGAAGTACCCCTTCACGCCCTTGTTGATCCCCCACGAGGCGAACACGGCGACGAAGGAGACGATCGTCGTCATCAGGATCAGCGGGGTGCTGATCCCGTCCACCCCCATCCGGTAATAGATGTTGAACGACGGAATCCACGGCGCCACTTCCATGAACTGCATCCCGGAACGCGCAGGATCAAATCCAGTGTAGAGGAAGTACGAGAGGATGAGCGGGATGGCCGACACCACGGCCGTGACGATCTTCACCGCCTCGTTCGAGACGCGGCGCGACACGTCGTCGTGTCCGCGCGGGAGAAGCAGGAGGACCAGCGCCCCGCCGATCGGGACAAACGTCATCCAGGAAAGGAGATGGGGTATCATGCGCGCGCCTTCGAAATAAGGAACACCACCAGAACACTCATCGCCAGGCCGATCGAGAGGGCCAGATAGGTCCGCAGACGGCCCGACTGGACCTTCTGCAGCGCCGCTCCGCCCGCCGCCACGCGGTCCGCCGTTCCGTTCACCGCCCCGTCCACCACGTGATTGTCGAACACCCCCACGAAATCGGCGATCCCCGCGCCGAGCGACCCGGCGCCGTTGACGAGCGCATCCACCACGCCCTTGTCGACGCGTTCGAACAGGAACCGGGTCATCCGGAGGCAGGGCTGCGCGATCAGTCCGCGGACGATGTCGTCCATGTACCACTTGGCCAGAAGCGCCCGATGGAGCGGGGCGAACCGGGAGGCCAGCGCCTCCGGGGAGACTTTGTGCTGGAGATACATGCGCGTCGCGAACCCGAAGCCGGTGAAGGCGATGATGACCGAGGCCCACATGGCGATCAGATGGGCCCGGTGTTCAGCCTCAACCTCCTCCTCCGAGTGCCCCTCCCCGCGCGCCGCCGCCAGATCGGCCGGGTCCAGCCCGACGTAGTTTTCGAGGATCGGCTTCTGAACGAGGCCCGCGAACCAGCCGTGCTCCTCGTCCAGGGCCGAGGAGGGAACGACTCCATGCCACGACCAGCCGCTGATGATCGCGAGAATCGCCAGCGTCGCCAGCGGGAAGGTCATCACCGTCGGCGATTCGTGCGCGTGCTCGAACTTGTGCGGGTCCCGCGGCGTTCCGGTGAACGTGAGGTAGATCATCCGGAACATGTAGAACGCCGTCAGCAGCGCGCCTCCAAACCCGAAGACCGCGAGGAGCAGGTGCTGCTTGTGGTCCATCGCGAAGTGGAGCACCCCGCCCAGAATCGCATCCTTGCTGTAAAAGCCGGACAGCCCGAATCCGTGAAAGGACCCGATCCCCGGAATCCCCAGGCCGGCGATGGCGATCGTGGCGATGAGCATTGTCAGGAAGGTGACCGGCATCTTCGCCCGCAGCCCCCCCATGTCCCGCATGCTCTGGGAGTGAACCGCGTGGATGACGCTCCCTGAACCGAGGAAGAGCAGCGCTTTGAAGAAGGCGTGCGTCCACAGGTGGAATACGCCCGCCGCATAGGCCCCCACGCCGAGCCCGAGAATCATGTAGCCGAGCTGGCTGATCGTCGAATAGGCGAGCACCTTCTTGAGATCATAGGCGCAGAGGGCGATCGTCGCCGCGAAGATCGCCGTGAATCCGCCGACGTAGGCGATCACGAGAAGGGCGTTCGGATCGAAGAGCGGGAAAAGCCTCGCGACGAGATAAACCCCCGCCGCCACCATGGTCGCCGCGTGGATCAGCGCGCTCACCGGCGTCGGACCGGCCATGGCGTCCGGGAGCCAGATGTGGAGCGGGAACTGGGCCGACTTCCCGATCGCCCCGCAGAAGAGGGCAACTCCGGCGAAGGTCAGCACCGGGATCGAAATCAGACCGGGGATGTGGAAGTACTGCCGGTCGAACGCCCCTTCCGCCACCGCCTGGAACACCTCATGGAAGTTGAAACTCCCGCCCGTGAAATAGAAAACGGTCATCACCCCGATGAACATCCCGATGTCGCCGACGCGCGTCGTGAGGAACGCCTTCATCGACGCGTCCTTGGGACTCATGGAGTAGTCGACAGGCGCCGTCCCGGTCGGGTCGGGCGAGGGCTGCTCGAACCAGAAGCCGATCAGCAGATAGGAGGCCAGGCCGACGAGTTCCCAGAAGATGTAAATGCCGAACAGATTGTCGGTAAGGATCAGCCCAAGCATCGAGAACGTGAAGATCCCGAGAAAGGCGAAGAAGCGGCCGTACCGCTTGTCGCCGTGCATGTAGCCGATCGAGAACAGATGGACGAGCAGGCTGACGGTGGTGACCACCACCAGCATGATCGCCGTCAGATTGTCGAGCAGGAAGCCCCACTTCACCTGGAAGTTTCCGAGCCCCTGCACGTCGCCGGCATCGATCCAGAACCACTGCCAACCCACGCCGGCCCTCACAAAGTCCGGGTTCATCTCGTGCCGGACCCCCTTGAACACGCACAGGGAGAGCGCGAACGAGATGAGCACCGCCAGGGTCGGCACGACGTGCCCGGCCAGCGGCAGGCGCCGGCCGAAGAAGATGTTGATCACAAACCCGGCCAGCGGGGCCAGCAGGATGACCCACAGCACCCACGGGTGGTCGCAGGCGTGCAAAGCCGCGCTGGAAAGTCCGCTCAGAAACTCGGAGTACGCCGACGGCATGCAAATCAGCCCCGAAGATGGTCGGTCTCGTCGACGTCGACCGTGTTGAGGTTGTGGTAGATGCTGAGGATCAGCGCCAGACCGATGGCCGCCTCACACGCCGCCAGCACGATCACGAACACCGCGACGATCTGTCCGTCCATGACCGGCATGACGTGACCGTTCTCCACCCGCGTCAGATAGCGGCTGAAGGCCACGAAATTCAGATTCGCCGAGTTCAGCATCAGTTCCACGCCCATCAGAATGCTCACGGCGTTCTTGCGGGTAAGCACCGTGAAGAGCCCGCTGACGAAGAGGAGCGCGCCGACGATGAGGTAGTGGTGCAGACTGACCTGCCACAGGGTCGGATCGGTGAGTTTCTGCCAGAGGCCCATGAGCATCCCGATCAGTGCGCCGCCGCGTGTCCGCCGCCGTGCGCCGAGGCGGCGGAATCCGAGTGACCCTGTGCGTGATTGTCGTGTCCACCCCCGGACTCCGCGGATCCCTCCGCCGGGGGCGCCAGCGGCGGCTCGGAGGCGGCGAGGAGCCGGTCGAACTCTTCCTCCGATACCGGCTCCTCTTTCCGCGCCAGGTGCGCCGCCGCCACAAGTGCGGCGAGAAGCGCCACCGACGCCAGTTCGAACGGAAGCAAATAGTTCCCGAGGAAGGCCTCGCCGAGCCCGACCGTGGTGGATCCGGTCGCGATCTCGCCGGCGCTCACCGGAAGTCCTCCGCCGGCCGGCTGATACCACTCGTTCCGGAGGGCCACGTAGGCCAGGCCGAAGTAGAGCGCGGCCGAAAGGAGCAACCCGAGCGGCCACGAGGCGGTCTCGTTCGAGACGTCGGCGTGCTTGATCTTGTGGGTGAGCATCACCGCAAAGATGAGGAGAATGAGGATGCCGCCGACGTAGATGACGAGTTGCGCCGCGGCGAGGAAATCCGCGCCCAGAAAGGCATACAGGCCCGCCACACCAAAAAAAGTCAGGAGAAGCGCGAACGCGGAGTGCAGGATATTCGTCGACTGGGCAACGACGAAGGCCGACCCCACCGTCAGGATCGCGAAGGCGTAAAAAACGATGTGGTAGAGAAGATCGCCGAAGCTCATGAGGCCCCCATCGCCATCCAGACGCTCACCCCGATCAGATTCACCATCGCCACCGGCAGAAGCCGCTTCCAGCAGAGGTCCATCAGCTGGTCCACGCGGTAGCGGGGCAGCGTCCAGCGGAGCTGCATCTGGATCAGCACGAGGAATACCGCCTTGCCGAAAAACCAGAGCACCCCTTCGATCCGCTGGAGCCACGCCGGCGCATCCGCCAGGGCCGTGAGGTACGAGGGGGTTACGGGCTGCCATCCGCCGAGGAAGACGGTGGTCGCGATGCAGGAAACCGCCAGCATCTCCGCGTATTCGGCCATGAAGAAGAACGAGAAGCGGATGCCGCTGTATTCCGTGTGGTATCCGGCCACCAGTTCAGACTCCGCCTCGGGGATGTCGAACGGGGTCCGGTTCACCTCCGCGAGCGAACCGATGTAGTAGACGAGGAAGGCGGGGAGGGTGAAGAGCGGATAGCGGAAGACAAACCAGTCGAACATTCCGTATCCGGGGCCGCCCGCGGGGGCGTTTTCGTAGAGCCTGAGATGCGCGGTCCCCTGCAGATTCACGATCCCCGACATGTTGAGCGTCCCGGCGATCATCACCATCGTCAGGAGCGAGATCCCGACCGGAATCTCGTACGAGACGATCTGCGCCGCGGACCGCATCGCTCCGAACAGGGCCCACTTGTTCCCCGATCCCCAGCCGGCCATCAGGAGGCCCACCACCACCAGACTTGAGATTCCGAGCAGATAGACGATCCCGATGTTCAGGTTGGTGACGCACAGCTGCTCGCCGAACGGCAACGCCGCGAAGAGACCAAACCCGCCGATGAACACGACGTAGGGGGCCATTCGGAAGAGGGCTCGGTCCGCCGCGGCCGGGATGAGGTCTTCCTTCTTGATGAGCTTCAGGCCGTCCGCCAGAAACTGGAGCAGTCCGCCGGGGATGACGACCCCCTCAATCTTCGTGATGATCGGACGGAGCATCCGGGAGAGGGTGGGCAGGATGTGCTCGAGGGCCGACATGATGCCGACCCGGTTCGGCCCCTGGCGGGCCTGGATGCGACCCGCCAGCCGGCGCTCGACATAAGTCGCAATCCCCGCGAACGGCGCCACGATGAGGAGTAGCACCACTCCGCACGCCGCCGCCATGACCAGAAGATAGGCGACCTCCTTCGGCAGATGCTCGTGGAGGAGCGCCCAGCCGGAGTAGAGGCTGTCGCCGAGCGACTGGAGCGGCGTCGGAGACGGGGCGGTGGGATCAGCCATGGAGGGCGGCGGCCGCGGGTCTCACTTCAGGGGAATATCGTGGTACGCATCCGGCATCGGATAATCTTTCCGCAACGGATGGCCTTCCCAGTCATCCGGGAGCAGGATGCGCCGCAGGTCGGGATGCCCGTCGTAGACAATCCCGAGAAGGTCAAACGCCTCGCGCTCGTGCCAGTCCGCCGCGCGCCAGACGGAGGCGACGCTGGGCAGATGCGGATTCTCGCGCGGGAGCTCGGCCTTCAGGCTGCACCGGTGGAGCAACGCCATCGAGTACAGGTGGTAGACCGAAATCAGGACCTTCCCCGCGTCCACCCCGCTGATGCACATGCAGTAGTCGAAGGCGAGGTCCGACTCGGACTTCAGAAACCGGCAGACATCGAGGATCGCCTCCGGCTTGATCCTGACGAACGGCTCCAGCGGGTTCGCATCAAACGCGAGAATCGCCTCGCCGAACTTCGCCTTCAACCTGTCGTGGATCGCTTGCGGTGTCACTCGCCACTCCGGCTTCTCAGTTGGTACGAGGTTACCGCATTGTCATCCTGAGCTCAGCCGGCCGCCGTTTGGCCGGCTGAGCGAAGGATCGCCAACGTCGGAGTCTGCGAACCGCACGCGCTGGTGATCCTTCGCCTCGGCCTGCGGCCGAGGCTCAGGATGGCAAGGGACGGAACGGCAACCTCGCACCTCAGTTGTTCCTGTTTCCGTTGTTTCTTCCGTCTCCGTCGTTTCTTCCTCTTCTCGTCCTTCGCCCCCGTCCGTCCTCAGTCCTTCCTCGGTCCCCGGTGCGGCTTCACCCACTCCAGGTCCCCCTTGACCCAGACGTAGGCGAGGCCGACGAGGAGGATCCCGACGAAGACCAGCATGTCGCCCAGCACCTCCCACGGCATCGTCTTCAGCAGCGGCCGAAACACCGCCGCCCACGGGAATAGGAGGACAATCTCGACCTCGAACACGATGAAGATCAGGGCAATAACATAGAACCGGATGTTGAACTGCACCGAGGCGGAGCCGAGAATCTGCTCGCCGCACTCGTAGGGGGTCTCTTTGACCGGATCGGGCTTGGAGGGTCGAAGGAACCAGCCGAGGAGGAGGGTGCCGAAGATGAAGATCAGCCCCGCGACGATGAAGATCAGGATGTTGGCGAAGTCGAAGAGCACGGGGGCCCGCCGGGAGTCAGGAGTCGAAGGGCGTCAGTCGGAAGTCGTATGCGCGAAAGCCGTTGCCTGCGGTCGAAACCCCTCTGCCCCGACCTCAGACGCCCGACTTTCGACCTCAGACGCTCCGCCAAAGGCGCGGAAGTATATCAGCGGCCGGAGAACGCCCGCAAGAAAAATGGGGCGCGGAGCTCATGCGGCGGGCACAGAGGCTGCTGCGTTCCGAACCGAGCGCAGAGCCTCCACCGCCAGGATCGCCGCGAGGACGAGCAGCACCACCGCCACCCCGCCGTTCAGGGCGTCCACGGTCAGCACCCACCCCTTCTCGCCGAGCGTCGAGCCCCACTGCCAGGCCTGGTAGCCCAGCGCCCAGCCGGTCATGCCGATCATGAAGAACATCGGAATCCCCGTCACCCAGGCGGGTCGGCGGGCCCGGATGAGCCAAACCGTCACCCCGAGCAGCGTCAGCCCGGCGAGCAACTGGTTGCTCGAACCGAAAACCGTCCACACCGCCTGCCAGGCCGGCATCGTCCTCCCCCCCAGCGTGACGATGGCGGGCGCGCCGAGCACGTAGGCGAGCGGCAGGGCGAGCGTCAGCACCGTCGCCCCGAACCGCCCCGCCGCCGTCTTCCAGCCGAAGAGCTCCTCCAGAATGTAGCGACCGAGCCGGGTGGCCACGTCGAGCGTGTCGAAGACGAACGTGCCGAAGGCCATCATCCCGAAGGCGGTCCCCCACGCCTTCGAGACGACCCCGCAGGTGACCTCGTTCAGGAAAGTCCCGATCCCCGCCGCGTAGATGACCGGAGGGGCCACCGGCTTCGCCCCCGGCGACGCGTCCGGGACAAAGATCATGACCGTCGCCAGGGCCATCACGGCCACGAACCCCTCGAGGAGCATCCCCCCGTAGCCGACGGTCGGGGTGTGCGACTCCCTCGCGATCTGCTTCGAGGTGGTCCCGGAACAGACCAGCCCGTGGAAGCCGGAGCAGGCCCCGCAGGCGATCGTCACGAAGAGGATCGGAAACAGGGGCTGCCCGGCCGGGCCCGTCCATCCCTTGTACGGATCCAAATGCACCTCGTTCGGAAAGCAGAGCATTCCGAGAAACCCCGCGCCGAGCGTGATGTAGAGGAAGTAGCCGCCGAGGTAGCCGCGGGGCTGAAGCAGCGCCCACATGGGGAGCACCGAGGCGATTCCGCAGTAGAGAAGGATGAGCGCCCCCCAGAGGGACGCCGCCCGAAATCCCCCGGCGCCGGGCGCGGCGGCGGTGACCACGGAGAGGCGTTGCCCGAAGAGCACGGTCTCCGGCCCGAAGGTGGTCGGAATCAGCTGACCGCCCCAGATCACCAGCAGCAGGAGCGGCACCCCGAGGATCGTCGCTCCGCGGAGCGACAGCCCCCCCTTCGTCATGGCGATCCCGAGGCCGGCCGCGAGGAGGAGATAGAGAATCGACGACGAAGCGACCCCCGCGCCCATCTCGGCGAGTTCGCCGTTCGGGTCCGGCCCCCTTTGAATGAACTGCATCGCGGTGAGGTCGGTGAAAGCGATGATGACGTAGATGAGGGAGAGCCAGATGAAGGCGAGGAAACAGGCGAAGGCGCGGGGTCCCATCTGCTCGCGGACGACCTCGGTGACGCTTCGAGCCCCGTGCCGGACGGAGGCGACGAGGCTGGAGAAATCATGGCAGGCCCCGATGAAGATGCAGCCGAGGAGGATCCACGCGAGGGCCGGTCCCCATCCGAACCAGAGCCCCGCCGTGATCGGTCCCACGATCGGCCCCGCGGCGGCGATCGCGGCGAAGTGCTGGGCGAGGAGGAGCGGTCGGGGGGTGGGGGTGTAATCGACCCCGTCGTTCACGGTGCAGGCGGGCGTGGGCCGCGCGTCATCCAGTCCGAACCGGGCGGCGACAAAGCGGCCGTAGAAGCGGTAGGCCAGGACAAAGGCCGCGATCGTTCCGAGGGCGAGGAGCGGAAGCAGCATGGGCGACGGGGAGGGGCCGGGGTGGAGGGACGGAACCAGGTTCAAACGATGAGCATCTCGTGAAGGACGGTCTTCACCTGTCGAATGGTGGAGGGAGAAAGTGAGCCTCCACGACGAATCAGTCGTTGCTTGTCCACGGTCCGAATCTGATCCAGGGCGATCATCCCCGGTTTTTGCTGCGAAACGACCGGAACGCGCCAGGGGTAGCGGTGCAGGGTCGAGGTCAAGGGCGCCACCTGGACCGTCCGCAGTTGACGGTTCATTTCGTCAGGGGAGACGATGACGCAGGGTCTTGTCTTCCGGATTTCGGAGCCGACCGTCGGGTCCAGGTTTACGATGTGGATCTCATACTGCTTCACGCTTCCGGCTCCACGTCCTCGGCAAAGACGTCGGGAAGGAGGAGGACGTCATCCCCCCGCTGTCGGGCCTGCCGTGCCGCCTCCTCCCACCCTTCTCTCACCCTCCGCCGAACCGGTTCGAGAATGATGCGCGACCCCTTCACTCGCAGGTCAACGGAGCCGCTGATGCGGCACTGCTCCAGGATCCGCTTGGGAATTCTGATCCCGCGCGAATTACCGATTCTCACCACGCTGACGTTCATGACCGCCCCCGCGAAGTGTAATTACCGGGTAATTATACCCCGGCCTCTCTTCGAGTCAAGCGCGGATCCGCCCGGAGAGCCCCGTCTCCGGCGCCTTGACCCTGATGACGCCGCGCGTTACCATGTCCGCATGTCGAGCCTTCTGATCATCGACGACGAACCCGGCGTGTGCTGGGCCTTCCGAAAACTCCTGGAGGCCAGGGGCCACTCGGTGCGGGCGGCCGCGACGGCCGAGGAGGGACTCCGGCTCGCCGCGGCGGAACGGCCCGACGCGATCCTCCTCGACGTCCGGCTCCCGGGAATGGACGGACTCGAGGCGCTCCGACGCCTCCGCGCCGAGGACCCGGAGGCGGTCGTCCTCGTCATGACGGCGCACGGCACGCTCGAAACCGCCGTGCAGGCGATGAAGGCGGGGGCCTACGACTACCTCACCAAGCCGGTCGATCTGGACGCCGCCGAGCGGGTGATCGAGCGCGCCCTCGCCCAGCACACCCTCAGCGCGGAGGTGGCCCGGCTCCGCTCCGTCGTGGCGCGCGGGATTGACGTCCGCCTCGTCGGCGCCGGCGCGGCCATGCAGCAGGTCTTCAAGAAGATCGGCGCCGTGTGCGGCGGCGAGGCCACGGTCCTGGTCCTCGGCGAATCGGGGACGGGAAAGGAGCTCGCGGCGCGGGCGATCCACTCCAACTCGGCCCGGGCCAGGGGGCCGTTCGTCGCCATTCACTGCGCCGCGATTCCCGAGAACCTGCTCGAGAGCGAACTCTTCGGTCATGAGAAAGGCGCCTTCACGGGCGCCGACCAGGCCCAGCCCGGGAAGCTGGAGTCCGCGAACGGCGGGACCCTGTTCCTCGACGAAATCGCCGAGATGCCCCCGCCCTCCCAGGCGAAACTCCTCCGTTTCCTCGAGGACCGGCGGGTGACGCGCCTCGGCGCCACGGAGGGGAGCGTGGTGGACGTTCGGATCCTCGCGGCGACGCACGCCGACCTCCGGGCCTGCATCGCGGAGGGCCGGTTCCGCGAAGACCTCTTCTTCCGGCTCCACGTGGTGACGATCGAACTCCCCCCCCTCCGCGACCGACTCGACGATCTCCCGCTTCTCGCCGCGCACTTCCTCGATGCGCTGGGGGCCGCCGGGACACAGATCAGCGAGAGCGCCCTTGCGGCGCTCCGCGCCCATGCCTGGCCGGGAAACGTGCGGGAACTGCGAAACGCAATCGAGCACGCCGTCACCCTCACGCGGGACCGCTGCCTTCGCCCCGAGCATCTCCCGCCCTCGATCACCACCCCGCCGGCGACGCCCGCGGCCGCGCCGAACGGCGACGCGACCTCGCGCATCGCCGCCGCCGTGGAGACCTTTCTCGCGGCGGCGCCGGCGGAGTCGAAGAAACTCTTCGCGGAGTTCGAGTCGGCCTGGGAGCGGCCCTTCCTGAGAGCCATCCTGGAGCGGTTCGACGGCAATCAGGTCCGAATGGCCGAACGGCTGGGGATCACGCGCACGACCCTGCGGAAGAAGCTGGCGAAGTACGGGATCCGGTAAGGGGCGCGGCACAGCGGCCGGGGGGCCTGATGCCCTGCGCTCCACTCGTGACCTCGGACGCGCTGTGGCGATCGCCCCTCTCCGGTCCGGCCGCGGGCCGAACGGGAGCGGGGAGGGGGTGAGGGCAACGGCCGTAGCCACGAACATTCATGCCTGCGAGGTCCACGGCCGCTCCATGGAGCCCACGCTCCGGACGGGCGACATCGTCATCTATGAGCCGGTCGATCCCGACGATCTTCGACCCGGCGAAGTGATCCTCTTCTCCGGAACCTACGGCCCGGTCGTCCACCGCTTCGTCGGCGCCGTCCGGGGGGGCCGCCGCACGTGGCTCCTTCACCGCGGAGACAATGCGGCGCGGCCTGGAATCCTCGCCCCGGAACATCTGCAGGGGCGCATCCGCTCTTTCGCCCGGGCGACCGTCTCGCACCAGATGGGGACACGAACCCCACGCGCCGCCCAGGGCGGCCCCGCCGCCCTCTGGGTGCTCCTCTTCCGGCTGGCCGCCTGGGGAGATCGACTGTGCGGGGCCGTGGACTCGCTCCCACGCGCGTGGCGGGAGCGGGGATATGCGATCCTCTGCGGACTCTCTTCTCGGCCGATGCAGTGATCCGTCTACGCTCAGGAACCGTAACGAAATGACTGCTGCATTTCTACGGGTTGGGTAGGGGCGGGGCTCGCCCCCGCCCCCCTGTCGAGCGGCGCTTCGAGCGGCCCGGCACAAGGAGATTGAGGCATCTCCCACAGGGGGGCGACCCCGCCACACGCCTGGCGGGCAGGCGCAGGGGTCGGCCCTCCGCAGGCCGGAGGGCGCGGGAGCAAGGGGGGAGGGTAGGGAGGGGGAAACAACAACGGCAAACCAACCGTACGATTAGAGTTAGCGGATCACTAAGCGATCTTACCTAAATTCTGAGAAGTTCTGTACGCCAGCGAGAGGGTCGTCTTCGGATTCTGGTTTAAGACATTGAAGGCGCCCACCATGGCGGCTTGCAGCCTGGGAACGTCCCCGAAGAAGTAGTTGTTTAGGGCGCTGCGCTTGAGGTAGCCCCAGAGTCCTTCGATCGCA
>JACPTZ010000063.1:1116-8857 GCA_016192525.1 Planctomycetota bacterium | reverse complement strand
ACAAGAGCATCCCCGCCGTCGCCGCCATCGCCTGCGTCTCCCGAAAGTTCGCCCGCCCCCCTCCCGCCCCTCCCTCCACCACCTCCGTAGCTGAAACCAGATCCGGACACCATTGGAAACGCGAGGGCCTCTCCGCCTGCACCCCCGACACCCCGATTGCGCCATCCCCGCCCACCCCGCCAATCGCCACGCAAACGCTCGAACCATGCGCAACCGCATCCCCACCCTTTCCCCGAACGCGAACATCCCCCTCGCCGGAGCCGTTACCTCCGATCGCGAGCGACAAGTCACCGCCGGAGGATGTGACGGTCTCACCTCCCTCATGGCCTAGACGCCCCCGCCTTCCAACGACGCATCGGACGGTCCATCTCCTTCCCCCAACGTCAACCGAGTGGCTCGTGTCGACGCTCTGTGACGGCAGCATGTCGGCAAGATCCCTGAGACTCGTCGCATTCCATTGCGCTGATGAGGCAAGATGATCCCACAAGATCACGCCATTCCTCTCCTTGGCCCCTTCCAGGACGAGTTGTTCGACTTCGGACGCTACCTTGGCGCGAGTCAGAGACAGAAAATCGGTTGTGAAGGGGGCCATCAATACGTGACGGAGTGACTGCAGCATGCCAATCGCGCAGCCCGAGTCAGTCTCATTACTGAGGCTCCGAGCAAGGGACTCGGCCTCCGTTAGATGCTGGAGGGCGCGCGGGGGGTCCGTCCATAGGAAGCCCCCGACCTTGCACAGCTCATTCCGCACTGTCTCAGCCGCAGTCCGAGAAACGGCACCGCAATCCGCCAGAAACCCGACGGAGTCATGGATCTCCTTCAAGTAGCGATCTCTCAGGATTGCAGCCTCCAGATGACGAACAGAAAACACGATCTTCGCGCCTTCCGTCCCGTGGCGTAAGTGCAGTCCGTATTCCCCGGGTTTCAGCGGCGGCAGATCGATCCTGAGACAATTCGATCCCGCCGAGGAACATGGGACTTCCCGCTCATCCGGCAACAGCAAGTAGGCGCTGTAGGTGTCGTCATCAGAGACACCTGCAGCCTGATCCGTTCGGGCGAGCACAATCGAGGGTGCTCCAGCCGGGATGACTCGAGGGCTCCCTGCGAATGCAGCGTCTCGTCGGGGAAGATCCTGCGCTGCGCTGCATGCGACGAGGAGACCGGCAAGGGCAACTGAGAAGACGGCAGATCGCTTCACGTTGTGTGGGGAGGATGCTGCACGATCAGACAGTGACGATCGCGTAATCATGGTCATCCGTACACCTCTCAAACCACCCCATGTCTCGTCCAGCATCGGCCCATGTCCACGGCCCGTCAACACCCATCCCCATACACCCGACGGCAGCGGAGTTTGTGAGCCCGCGGAATCGTCGGGCGACCAAACCCTCGCACCTCCCCCCCCCTTACTCCTCCTTCTCCTCGCTCCTTGCCGCGCGGGCCCGGGCGATGATCGTCTCGGCAATCTTCGCCGGCACCACGTCGTAGTGCGAGAACTCCACGTCGTACGACCCCTCCCCCTGCGTCATGGAGCGGAGTTCGGTCGAGAAATTCGCGATCTCGGCCAGCGGGATCGTCGCCTTCACCTCCTGGATGACCCCGAGCGAGTCCATCCCGACGATCCGGCCGCGCTTCGTGTTCAGGAAGCCGGTGAGATCGCCCATGAACCGCGTGGGGACGGTCACGGTGATGTTCATGACCGGCTCGAGGAGACAGGGCCGGGCCTGCGAAAAGGCGATCTTGAAGGCCTCGCGGGCCGCGATCTTGAACGCCGCCTCGGAGGAGTCGACGTCGTGGTACGACCCGAAGTAAACGGCCACGCGGATGTCCACCACGGGGCAACCGGCCAGCACCCCGCGTTCCATCGTCTCCTTGACCCCCTTCTCCACGGCCGGCACGTACTGCTGGGGGATGACCCCGCCCTTGATCTCATCCGCAAACTCGAAGCCCGTGCCGCGGGCGGCCGGCTCGATCCGCAGGTAGACGTCTCCGTACTGGCCGTGTCCTCCGGTCTGCTTCTTGTGCTTGTAGTTCCCCTCGGCCTTGGCGCCGATCGTCTCGCGGTACGGAATCTTCGGCGGATGCGTCGTCACCGACACGTCGAACTTCCGCTTGAGGCGCCCGAGGGCGATGTCGAGATGGAGCGAACTCGACCCGTGCACCACGATCTCCGCCGTCTGGGCGTCATGCGAAACCCTGAAGAGCGGATCGGACTCCGCCATCTTGGCGAGCGAGGGGCCGATGCGCTGCTCGTCGGTCCGGCTCTTCGGCTCCACCGCGAGCGCGGCCATCGGCTTCGGAAACACGAGCGGGGCGAATTTCACCGGCGCCCCCGCGTCGCAGAGCGTGTCCGAGATCGCGACGTTTTCGAGTTTGGCGACGACAGCAATGTCGCCCGCGACCACCCGGTCCGTCGGCTGCTGCTCCTTCCCCTGCATTCGGAAGACCTTGGCCACCCGTTCGGAACTCCCGACCTTCGGCAGGAAGACCTGGGAATCGGCGGCGAGGGCGCCGGACCAGACGCGGAAGTAGGAAAGCCGCCCGACGAACGGGTCCGCCAGACACTTGAACACCTGAGCCGAAAAGGGGGCATCCCCCCGGGCGCCGCGCTCCACCTCGGCGTCCCCCTTCACCTCCCTCGCCTTCCGCGCCGGCACATCGAGCGGCGAGGGGGCGTAGCGGGCCAGGAAGTCCAGCGCCTGCTCCAGGCCTCCCTTCTCGAGCCGCGCCGCGCAGGCCAGGATGGGCACCACGCGGCCGGTCGCGATCGCCTTCGTCAGGAGCCGATCGAGTTCCTCCGGGCCGATCTGCTCCCCGTTCAGATACCGCTCCATCACGGCATCGTCGACCTCAACGACCGACTCCACGAGTTCTCCGCGGAGCGACTCAACCTTCTCCTTCAGATCGGAGGGGAGATCGGCGGGGGGGTCGAGGACGCTCACCACCCCCTTGAAGGTCGGTCCCTGGCCGATCGGAGCCAGCGCGATCCGGCAGCGATCGCTCAGCGACTCGCGGATCGCCGCGGTCAGCCCGTCCCAGTCCACGTTCTCAAGGTCCATCTTGTTGCACAGGACGAAGCGCGCCGTCCCCGCGCGCCCCGCGTAGTCCCAGAGTTTCCGCGTGTTCACGAGCACGCCCGAGGCGGCGTTCACGCAGACCACCGCCGTCTCGACCGCGCCGAGAGCGCTGATGGCCTCGCCGACGAAGTCGGAGTAGCCGGGGGCATCGAGCAGGATGAGTTCGCGCCCCTTCCACGCGGTATGCACCACGGAGAGGTCGATCGAGTGCTTCCGCTCGCGCTCGTCCGGATCGAAATCGCTGAGCGAGGTGCCGTCCTCGATCTTGCCCAGGCGGCTGTTCACCCCGCCCCGGAACAGCGCCGCATCCACAAAGGAGGTCTTTCCGGAGTCACCATGTCCCACAAACGCCAGGGTGCGGATGTCCTTCGTTTCGTACTTGGGCATGAAAGCTCCCCGTCGCGTGCTCCGCCAGGATGAAAACAGCCCCCTGCCGGGCGCGAACCTCGTGAGATCCGCGCGGGACAGAAGGTGGTGTTGAGTATATCACCGGGCCGCGAAAGCCGTCAATACGCTCGGCTGGCTTCTACTCCACGATCACGATCTCCACCCGCCGGTTCTGCTTGCGGCCGGCCTCGGCGGAGTTGTCGGCGACCGGTCGGGTGTCGGCGTACCCGACAATCTCGAATTTTCCCTCCTCGATCCCGGCGTCTTTCGTCAGATACTCGAGGACGCCCACCGCCCGCTCGGCCGACAGGTCCCAGTTGTTGCGAAACCGGGACATCTTGATCGGCTGATTGTCGGTGTGCCCCTCGACCCGGTATCGGGCCGCGGCATACTTCGACTTCACGATCCCGGCGAGCTTCGAAAGCACCTCCTTGCCGGACCGCGTCAGGGTGGCGCTGCCGGAATCAAACAGCACGCTCGACTCCAGCGTGACCGTCGTCTGGCCGTCCTTCGACCGGGCCTTGAAGCCGGCCTCCGCCATCTCCTTCAGGCGCGGGTCCTCCTTCGGCGCCGCCGCCGGGACGACCTCCGGTCTGGGTCGCGCCTTCGACATCTCCTGAGCGAGCTGGGTGGAGAGGGCGCGCTTCTCCGACTGCAGCTCCTGGTTCTGCTGGACCAGCCCGGCATTGTCCCGTTCGAGCGACGCGATTCGCTCCTGGTACCGGGCCGTCGAGCACCCCGTGAGGGCGAACGCCGCGAGCGCCGCGAGCGCCGCCCCACCCCACCATCGACTTCTCATACTGCACCTCCTTTTCCCTACCGGAGAGTAAAACGGAAAACGGAAAACGTCAGAGACAGGAACGGAGCGCCAGCCGGTTGCCTCTCCTCGACGTCTTACGTTTTACGTTTCACGTCTTACGTTTTACGTTTCACGTTTCAGAACGGCCTCATCGTCAGAATCGCCCAAAGGACGGCCGCGAACTCGCGAACCCACGGCAGCAGGGCCTCCCTCAGCCAGATCACCGTCAAAGCGCCCAGGCTCAGGTAGGGACCAAACGCCAGGTAATGCGACTTCGTGATCAGGAAAATCCCTATTCCCACGACCGATCCGTAGAGACATCCGAGGAAGAAGACGACGAGAATCAGTTTCCAGCCCAGGAGGGCGCCCAGCATCCCCATGTACTTGACGTCGCCGAACCCCATCGCCTCCTTGCGGAAGATCACCTTCCCGACGACGCCCACGCCATACACCAGCCCGGCCCCCACCGCGAGTCCGGTGAGTCCGGCCGCGAACCCCTGGACGTGAATCGCCCAGGGGGCGGAGAGCGCTCGAAGACCCGGGATCGCCGCGGGCCAGAGCGGCAGATCGCCCGAGTGGAGCGCCGGAAAGAGCGCAGAAATGAAGGGGCCGAGCCACATCCCCGGCTTCGTCAGTTCGTCGGGGATGATCCGGAAGTCCAGATCGATGACGCTCGCCACCAGGAGCACCCAGGCGATCAGCAGGTAGACCGCGAGAACGGGACCCCGGGCGATGAGATCCGTGATCCCGAAATCGGCGCGGACGAGCGAGAAGGCCGTGATGGCAAAGAGCAGGGCGCAGGCCGATTCCACCAGCGGATACCGCAGCGAGATCGGCGCGGCGCACCCCCGGCAGCGCCCGCCGAGGGCGAGATACGACAGGACGGGGACATTGTCGAACCACGCAATCTCGCGCCCGCACCCCGGGCAGCGCGACCGGGGACGAACGATGGAGAGACAACGCCTCGGGAGCCGGTAGATGCAGACGTTGCCGAACGACCCGAAAACGAAGCCGAACAGGGCCGCCGAGACGATCACGAACCACGATGGAACGTACATCGTCCGCAGCCCCCGGGATTGGCGGGGATTCTATCGGTCACGCGTGAGGGGGGCAAGGGAATTGAGGGGGTCGATGAGGGCGCTCCGGCATCGGGGTCGTTCACGGCGCGGCCGTCAGGCGATGGGTCGGGCAAGCCCCCGCCGGGGCGGCCCCGGCCTCCGCCCGCCTGGGGTCGGGACAAGCCGCAGAACAAACGGGCGGTACATCTCTCCGCCGATGGTCCCGCGGAAGCCCCGTCCCGTCGCCTCGCCGGCCGAGGGCCGGCGCCTACCCCGCCGACGGACGGAGGGCGAGCCCGAGCGAGCCCAGCTTCTGCTTTACCTCGGCCAGACTCGTCTGGCCGAAGTTCTTGCAGGCGAGCAGTTCCCTCTCGGACTTCGAGACGAGGTCGGAGATCGTAGCGAGCTTGAGACGCTCCAGGCACTTCTTCGAGCGGGCCGACCACTCGAACTCGCTGACCGTCTTCGCGAGGATGTCCTCGCGTCCCTGCGCCCCGCCCTGCTGGAAGAGGCGGGCCAGCACCGAGGCGTCCGCGCCGGGCTGCGAGAGGTTGAGACCCTTGGCCTGGAGCAGGTCCTTGATCTCCTTGAGCGAGCGCTCGCCGAGGTTTCGCACGGAGCGGAGTTCGTCCTCGGTCTTCTTGACGAGGTCGCCCAGCGTAACGACGTGCATTTGCGTGAGACAGTTGCGGGAGCGGACGGAGAGCTGCAGGTCGGAGATCGGCGTGGCCAGGACGCGTTTCCAGCCGTGCTCGCGACGCTTGATCTCCTCGTCGTAGTACATGTACAGCGCGGCGTCGGCGTCTTTGAGATAGAGCCGGGCGCGCTCGTGATTGGGGTAGGCCTCGAGGATCGACTGGTAGCAGGTGACCGCCTTCCGGTACTCGCCGCGGTCCTCGTACATCACGCCGAGATTGAGGAGGGAGCCGATGTGCGGCGGACGCATCTTGCGGAGCCGCTCGTAGAGCTCGAGGGCGCCGTCGTCGTCGCCCCGCAAGTACGAGTTGTAGGCCATCCGGAAGATCGACTCCTGGTGCTCCGGCTGGGCGGAAAGCGCCTTCGAGTACTCTCGCTCGGCGTCCTCGTATCGGCCCATCACGTCATAGCAGAAGCCGCGCTGATAGTGGTAGTCCGGCTTCCCGCCGAACTTGGACTCCAGTTTCTCGAGCATTTCCATGGCGTCGAAGGCGCGGCCGATCTTGATCATCGCGTTCGCGAGCGACATCCTCACCCGCAGGGAGTCCGGCTCCGCCTCTTGCACCTTCAGGAAGAGCTCGACGGCGCGGTCGGGTTCCTGGGGTCGCCGAGGAGCCAGTAGAATACTCCGCGGCGGACGATCGCCTTGTTCTCGCTCGAGAGCCCCTTCTCGATGCGGTCGAACGACTCGAGCGACGACTCGAGCTCGCGCCGGCGATCGATCGACTGGTAGACGGCGCTTCTCAGTTCCGGAATCCGGTCGATCGGGCATTCCTCCGCCTGGAGCACGGAGAGAATGTCTTCGCTGGCCTGGACCGTCATGACGCTCCTCGTTCGGTTGGGGCGCCCGCAAAAACAGTGCGGGCGGCGGGGCCTGGAAATTGAGGGGTCGCGGGATGGGTTCGGACGGATCGCGCGCCCCAGGGGGACCGAAGATGGCGTGCCCTCTCCGGGGGCGCGCGTTCCTTCCTTCACGAGACTCCCCGGAGTATAGAAATCCCCCCGGGGGGCGATCAACATTATTTTCGGGAAAACTGCCGATCTGCCGGGAGCGCACCGCCTGATCCCGGCCTGCTCCCCTCTCCGGTTCGCGCGGCGAACGGGAGAGGGGTCGGGGGTGAGGGTCGCCCCGCCGCGCTCAATGCCTTCGCGCCCTGCCCTCGATCCGGCGTCTCGCCCCCTCGGCTTCGGCCCGCAGCTCGGCGAGGGCGGCGGCCGGAGGAGGACGTGTCGACGGTGGCTGCAGTGCAAGGGCGGCCGGGGTCGCCTCGTCCGCCGGGCCGAAGGCGTCGCAACACCACCACCCGGCGGCACCGTCCTCAGTCCCGAAGATGATGTGGCAACTGAGGCTGACGAGTGACTGCGGCATGCGTCCCCTCCCCCCTATTCTGTCGCCCCTCCGGGGCACGAATTCCTCGCTTCCCAGCACCAGCCTCGCCACCGCCCGCTCGAACGGACTCACCGGTTTCTCCCCCTTTCCGGCCTCCACATAGTCCTGCTACGCCCTCCGGTCTCCCTCGAACTCTCGCCGCACAGCCCGGGTCTCCACCTGAGGTGCATCAATGAAGTTCGGGGCCAAGCGCCGATGAATCGGCCCGTCCGCCCTGAGCGAGGCGCCCGCCATCTGTACGGCGGGCGCCGAGTCGAAGGGCGCGCCCGCGGTGCCGCCCTTCGACTCGCCCGCCGTCCGTCCGGCGGGCATACCGAGGGGCTTCAGGTGGATGTAT
>JACPTZ010000063.1:0-1090 GCA_016192525.1 Planctomycetota bacterium | reverse complement strand
GGGCCAGTTCTCCCCGGGGGGTCCGAACCCACACGTAGTCCCGCCGATCCTGGTCGTCGAGGAATGTCGGCATCCCTGCCTGCGCCTCGACATGGGTCGCGTCGCGGCAGTCAGGCGCGCCACACCTCACGCCATCACGTGGTACCAGGCCCCGGCATGCTCTACTCGCACCGCCCGGCTCAGGCGGGCATCCACGGTCCGAACCTCAGTACGAGACGAACAGCCCGAGACCGGCCCGCTCGGCCTCACGAAAAACGGGTACGATCACGGCCTCCAGTACATCAAGAGCCCCATCGCGCGGCAAATCGGCCGGGTACGTCGTCGTGACCTCCAGGATTTCAGGCAGGCGCGGTCGGATCTCACTCGCAGAGAACCACGAGTAGAAGGGGAGTGGGCCCGGCCAATCCTCGCCGGCGAAATCGCGTCCGCACGATATCCACTTGAGCACCACGGCCAGCTTCAGATAGCGACGGTCACGTTCTGCGATCGCTCGAATCGACTCGAAGAGTTCGATGTAGGCCACGAGTTTGTAGTCGTCGTGTACCACTGGACGCGTACCGGGCAGGGTCGAGGCCAGGGAAACGACCGCATCCACCAGTACTCCCTGCTCTCGCCCGAGAGAGTTGAAATCGAGTTCGACGAAGGATTCGGCCGCCTTCAGAATGGCCGCAATGTCCTTCTGGCTGTTGTCGGACTCGATATTCAGGGTGACGAACTGCTCGACCTCCGAGAGCCAGCGACACAAGGTCTCTGGCTCTTGACCGCGGAGTCGCGCGATGAAGAGATCGGCGTCGAATAGGTGGAACTGGGGTCTCGTGCTCACGTCGCCTCGGGGGAGAAGGACCCTACGGGGGCGCCGCAGCTGGTAGCGACGGCCCTGAGTCTGATTCGAGGCCACGCGTCGGGGCGACGGGATATCGAACGACATCCAGTGGAAGGTAGGGGTCGACAACGTCCACCTGCATCCCGCGTTCCATGGCCAGGCGGGCGAGAACCAGCGCATTGACGCAGGCGAGACCCTCCGGGTCCTTCCGGAGCTGCCCGCGGCGCGCGTCGTGGCGGTGGGCGCGCGCGTGTTCGAGCAATCGGT
>JACPTZ010000102.1 GCA_016192525.1 Planctomycetota bacterium | reverse complement strand
CGCCGCCGCGGATGCCCTCTTCGGAATCCGGACGAAGGCCTGCGTCAAGCCGCTGATCGACCTCCTCGGCCGGTCGCGCGAGTGGCTGCAGAAGGAGGTCGCCGGGATGCTCACCTCGATGACGGGGAAGTCGCTCGGCCTCAACGCCGGCACCTGGGCCGACTGGTGGAAGTCGGCCGAGCCCGGCTTCGACATCTTCTGGCCGGAGGACGCCGCCACGATCCAGGAGCGGGTGACCTACTGGGAGATCGAGATCTCCAGCGACAAGATCTGCTTTCTGATCGACACCTCCGGCTCCATGGCCGAGGCGGCGATGTTCGACCTCGACCGGTGGAGGACGGTCCGCAGCGGCCCGAAGCCCAAAGACGCGCCCCAGGGGGACGACATCGGCCCGGGGATCGAACCGGCGGAACTCGCGCGCAAGATCGGCGCCGCGAAGGCGGAGTTGCTGCGCTCGCTGAAGACCCTGCCCGACCCGTGCCTGTTCGACGTGATCGCCTACTCCGATCATGTCGACCGGTGGGAGAAGACGATGCAGCCGGCCCGGATCGACAAGAAGCGCACCTGCAACGAACGGTTCATCCAGAAACTGCGCCCGAGCGGCAGCACCTTCATCTACGAGGTGCTGGAGGAGGCCTTCAAGCTGGCGGGCCCGGGCGTGGAGGACCCGAAGCGGGACCTCGCCTGCGACACGCTCTACCTCCTCACCGACGGCACCCCATGGTGGCCCTCGAAGGTGCTCGACTGCGAGAAGATCCTGGAGCACTTCCGGGAGGTGAACAAGCTCGGCCGCATCCGGATCAACACCATCGGGATCGGGGAGTGCAATTCGGACTTCCTCCGAAAGCTGGCGGCGCAGAACGGGGGGAGATTTGTGAGGCCGTAGCGCAAGACTGTCCCAGCCGGATTCCTCGCGTCCGGCGATACGTTCACCCCTCGAACCCCCCCGCCACCTCGGAGCGACCCACCGTCCAGGAGATCCACCCGCCCACCGTCAGGAAGAGGATGCACCCGGGAAACATCGCGTACTGGAGCACGACGACGTCGAGGACGGGCAGGATGCCCAGGGCGGCGATTGTCTGGGCGATGCCGAGCAGCACCGCCACGCGGGCGGCGAGGGAGCACCGGGCGAGGTCACGTCCCAGCTTCAGCCGCGAGGCCGCGTGGGAGAGCCAGAGCACCAGGAGCAGGCTGCCGAGCAGGGCGAGGATCGTGGTGGGGTCGGTGGGTCGGGAGGCCCGACCGCGGATGTGGCGGATCAGCGTGATGTAGATGACGACGATGATCGTGGAGAGGTGCTGGGCGAGCGCCACGAGGCAGGTCCAGCGAAGCGCGACCGCAGGCGGCCCCACCGCGCGGGAAACCTCCTCGCGCGGGGAACTCGCCACGGCGCCTGCTCCGTGTTGAGACTCCGTCATCGGCCCTGTCGGGCCATGCGCCCGGGTCGGGCGGGTCCCGACCTCATTGTGCGCGGAAGATCACCAGCTTCTGAAGACGGCGCCCGATTCGGGGCGCGTCCGCGTTCGGCGACCGGTCGGTCCCCGCCCCTGCAGTCTCCTGCCCGATTCCTCATTCGTTATTCGCCATTCGTCATCATTCATCCTTCCCCTCCTCCTCCGCCCGGAACTCCTCCCGCCACCGAACCACGTAGTCGTCGCGGTGAAGCCCCCACCACAGCATGTCTTCCTTCAGGCCGAGGTCCTGGAGGACCCCATCCTCGGGCTTCTTCCCGGTGATTGCCACGACGACCCCCTCGGCGGCCTGGCGCACCTCCACGTTGCGGTTTCGGAGGTGACGCGCCGCGAACTCCAGAGTCTCCTGGCGCTTCAGCCAGCCGAGCGCGCGCAGGGCCTTGACCAGCCTCTCCGATTCCACGAAGGCGGAAAAGTCGTCCGCCTCGACGTCCAGGATCGCCAGGAGTCCCGGAATCGCCGCCGCTCCCGCCTGCTGGATCTGCTTCGCCAAGGCAGACTGACGCGCCGTCTCGTTCTCACGGGGAGAGTTCAGGGCCGACGGCATCAGGTACTCGTCCAGCACCCTCTGGGCCGTCGCCAGGCGCTTCTCGACCGCCTCAACCGCCTCCGGGTCTCCCGCGGCTGTCTGGAAGAGGAGGCGGAACTGCGCCGAGGAGATGGGCCGGAGGTCCCAGACCACCCGCCAGTACGCCACGCTCTCCGGACCCCACCTGGCCAGATGATCCATCAGATCGTAGTCGGACAGGATCCCCGTCGCCGCTTCGGCGACATCTTCGTCCTCCCCCTTCGCGGCGGAGGCGAGCGCGGCGCGTCCCTTCGGCCACTGCCGGATCAGATCGCGCGTGGCGTTCGCCCGGGCGGCGGGATCGGCCGAAACCAGCGCCGAAAGGGAATCGGCGGGCGCTTCCGACCCGGCCTGCAGGGCCTCCATCTGCCTCTGAAAGCCGTCGAGAACCTTCTGCGCGTTGACCACGCGCGGATGGTCGTCCGTGTACGTACCCTGAAGATCGAGGAGTTCGCGCCGGGCCGTCTCAATGCGCCGCTTCAGATCCGCCACCCGGAGTTCCGTCTCGGAGTATTGCCTCTCCCAGACCGGCTCCGGCTCGTATTCATACTCCCTCCGTCGCCTCAATTCGTAAAGCACGACCGAGCGAATACGCAGTCCCTCCCCCTCCCATTTGCGCCGCGCCAGATCGACGATCTTTCTACCGAGCGCCGGGTAGGGGATCTTGCCCGTCCAGTACTGCGGGTAGTCGCGCAGCTCCTGCAGGAAGAACCCGATCGTGTACGGCTCGAAGGTGACGATTGAGTCCAGTCCGATGTCGACCTGAGCGCGGTCCGATCCGGTCAGGATCTCCGCGTCCAGGTTTCCCATGATGTCGCCGAGGCACTGATCCTCCGCCGACGCGATCCCTCCCCCGCCGCCACGGAGGTCCCTCAGGGCGAGCAGAATCAGGGCCCGGTCCTCGATGGTGCTCAGGGCGAATTGCAGCATCGGCTGCGTGATCGTGGGATCAAACGCGGCCATCCCGGTGCGGTCCAGCGTGGCCTGGGACTCTGCCGACATCCATCGGGAATTCATGTGGGCCACGCGGGGCTCGAAGGTGACGGTGACCAGATGGGCCTTCGACCACCCGATGTCCGCCTCGCCCGGCTCGTCGAAGGAGCTCAGACCCGGCGCCCCGGGCAGACCGGGCGGGGTGAGACGCCTCCGGGCCATCTGGGCGCCGGAGACAAGGGCCACGAACCCCAGCAGAATCGCCGCCAGGGCGAGGCGCTTCTGCGACCTCACTCGCGTGGCCCCGGCGACGATCGCCAGGATCGCACAGACCGACACCAGGCCCGAGGAGAGTCCGGAGGAAACGAACCGCGGACCGGGGACGCTCTCCCCGATGAGGATGAGGAGCGCCACGATGCCGGGCAGCAGCACCCACGAAGCGGGATGGCCCACGGAATAGGCGCGGAAGGGGACATGGAGGAGGAGACACACGCCCCCTCCCAGGAAGAGCGCCAGTCCGAGCAGCTCGAAGGCCCACAGTGTCCCCCCCTCCCCCATCACACTCATGCCCCAGGCAAACACGAACATGAAGGCGCCCACGGCCAGCATCGGGATCGCGGCGCGAAGCGGGGCGGCGGAGGGATCCTGCAGCCCGGCGTCGAGCGCCGGGACCACGGGTTCAAGGAAGGTTCCCGGGACCACCCGCGCCAGTCCGTTCCGCACGTGCACATTGACCGTCCGGCGGAAGGAAGCATCGAGCAGGCTGAAGGCGAGCAAGGCCAGGACGGGCATGGCGAAGAGACCGATCCAGTCCCCCATGGAGTTCGCCAGAAGGAGCATCACCACCGCCGCCACCGCGATGGTGCCGAGCGACGCGGTCGCCCAGCCCACGGCCCTCTGGGTCTGCGGGCACGGAAGCGCCGCCGGGGAGGGAAGCGACCCCGCCGTCGGGAAGGCGCCGACCGGCGGGACGGGGGGAATCGGCGGAATGCGCCCCGAGGGCAGCGGCGGAACGGGCGGCGGGGCGACCCGCGCGGCTCGACCCGGCTCGGCCTGCGCCCCGGGCCCGCTCGGGGCCGCCTCGCCGGGCAGCGGCGTCCCCACCCGCGTCACCTCGCTCTGCATCTCGCTCGCGCGCTGGTAGCGGCGACCCGGGTCCTTCTCCAGGGCCTTCAGCACCACCTCATCGAGCCGCACATCCACCTGCACCCGCTGCGAAGGAGGCTGAAAGCGGCCGATCGGAAGTTCGCCTGTCAGCATTTCGTACACGACCACGCCCAGCGCGTAGATGTCGGCCCGGTGATCGACCTCCTTCGGCCGTTCGAACTGCTCCGGCGCCATGTAGTGCGGCGTGCCCATGACCTCGCGCGACTGCGTGAGGTTTGGAGCGTCCGCGCGGATGATCTTCGCCAGCCCGAAGTCCGCGATCTTCACCCGGCCGCGGCGGTCGACGAGGATGTTTTCCGGCTTGATGTCCCGGTGGACCACCCCCTCGCCGTGCGCGTATTCGAGCGCCTCGCAGATCGGCGGTACCAGGGCGAGCGCCTGCTCGGGGGTGAGCCCCTTCCGCATGAGGTCGCGCAGGTTCGGTCCGTCGATGAACTCCATCACAAGGTAGGTGTGGTCGTCCTCGGCGCCGCAGTCGAAGACTCGAACGATGTTGGGATGGTCGAGGGCGGCGAGCGCCTTGGCCTCGCGCTTGAAGCGCTGGACGAACTCCGGGTCCTCGGCCAGTTTCGCGGGGAGCACCTTGACCGCGACGATTCGGTCCAGCTCGACCTGGCGGGCCTTGTAGACCTGTCCCATCCCGCCCCGCCCCAGCGATTCGAGGATCTCGAGGCCGCGCAGCCGGGCCGGCGGGGCG
>JACPTZ010000101.1 GCA_016192525.1 Planctomycetota bacterium | reverse complement strand
GCACCTCCCGTTCGTGAATAATCCGGGCTCGCCGGCCTGGGGGTGGGCCGCCATGACGCCAAGGGAGGAAGAATCCGTTTCCGTGGTTGTTCCTCGCGACTCCGCGTCTTTGCGCCTTCGCGTTGAATCCGGGGGGCTCCCCGCCTTGCCGTTCGTGGCGACTTGCCTGTCAGTCGAGCCGCGCGCCGCGCAGGAGGAGGGCATTCGTCACGACGGAGACCGACGACATCGCCATCGCCAGCCCGGCCCACTCCGGGGGGACGGCCGGAATCCCGAGCGGCGTCCCCAGTCCGGCCGCGAGGGGGATCGCCACGACGTTGTACACCACCGCCCAGCCCAGATTCTGCCGGACCTTGCGGAGCGTGGCGCGCCCCAGCCGGATCGCCCGCGAGACGTCCGTCAGCGCGGAACGCACCAGGACGAGATCCCCGGTCTCTCGCGCGACCGCCGTGCCGGAGCCGATCGCCATCCCGACGTCCGCCGCGGCCAGCGCCGGGGCGTCATTGATCCCGTCGCCGACCATCGCCACCCGTAGCCCCTGCCCCCGGAGTTCGCCGAGAACCGCGAGTTTGCCCTCGGGGGTGAGGCCCGCCCGAACCTCGCCCATGCCGAGAGTCGAGGCGAGACGCTGGGCGACGGCGGGGATGTCGCCCGAGAGCATCATCGTGCGAAGCCCCATCCCGGAGAGCCTGCGAAGGGTCTCGCGGGCGTCGGTTCGCGCCGTGTCGGACATCCCGAAGAGACCGAGGCAGACCCCGTCCTGAGCGCAGGCGATGGGGGTCATCCCCTCCGCGATGAGGGTCGCCAGCGCGGCCGAGCGGGTCGGATCCTCCGCGATCCCCTCACAGGCCCAGTCCGGTCGCCCGAGCCGGGCGGGGCGTCCGTCGACAAGGCCGGCCACTCCGGCGCCGGGAATCTCCCGGGGCTCCGCGGCGGCGGCGTTCGGCCCGGCCCCCGGCGGCGGCGCATCGACAATGGCCCGCGAAAGCGGGTGATTGGAGGAGTCCGCGAGCGCCCGGGCCACGGACCAGAGTCGGTCCGGATCGCCGGCGAGCGGCGTCGACCGCAGCACCGAGACCCGGCCTTCCGTCAGGGTCCCGGTCTTGTCGAAGCAGACGACGTCGAGGTGCGCGGCGACCTCGAGAGCGCTGGCCCGCTTGACGAGAATCCCGCGCCGGAGTCCAAGCCCGCTCCCCACCAGGACGGCCGTGGGCGTGGCGAGGCCGAGCGCGCAGGGACAGGAAATGACGAGGACCGCGACCGCCGCTGCGAAGCCGCGGACGGGGTCGCCGATGGCCAGGGTCCAGACGAGCCAGGTGACGGCCGACAGCGCGACCGCCGCCGGGACAAAAACGGCGGCGGCGGCATCGGCGAATCGCTGGATGGGAGGTCGATCCGCCTGCGCCGCGGCCACGAGCCTCAGCATGGAGGAGAGGGCCGTGTCCCGGCCGACGCCGGTGCATTTCACCGTGACGGCGGCCGCCCGGTTCGCCGTCCCGCCGATGACGGTCGAACCGGGTCCGCGTTCCACCGGCATAGACTCGCCGGTGATCATGGACTCGTCGACAACCGTCGAGCCGTCCGCGATCCTGCCGTCCGCGGGAAAGGCCTCCCCGGGGCGAACCCGGATGAGGTCGTCCACGGCCAGCCACGCGGCGGGAATGTCCCGCTCCTGTCCCCAGAGAAGGCGATGGGCCTGCGCCGGCTGCACCGCCGCCAGGGCGCGCAGGGCCTCCGACGCGCGCCCGCGTGCCTGCGCTTCGAGCGCGCGACCGAGACCGACGAAGAAGATCAGGACCGGGGCCGTGTGGAAATCGAGCAGGTCGGCCGGGAAGAGGTCGGGCTGTGTGAGCGCACCGAAGGCCCCGCCGCAGGAGGCGAGGAGCCCGAGGGCCACGAGCACGTCCATGGTGGCCGAGCGGTTTCGGAGGGCGTGATACGCGCCCTTGAAAAACGGCGCCCCGCAGACCATCACGGAGATTCCCGCGATCGTCGCGGCGACGGCCAGGCGCCCCGGGAAGTGCCCCGCGGCGGCATGGTCGGCTCCTCCGTGCCCCACCGCGACCGTCGCCATCGCGAGCACCCCCGCCAGCGCCGCCCGGCGCCATTCGCGAACGGACGACTCCGGCGGTGGAGCGCCCTCCTGGGCGAGCGGGGAGGCCTCGTAGCCCAGCCCCTGGACGGCCGCCTGCAGGACGGCCTCGTCGCAGGCGGCGGGATCGACCTCCGCAAACCCGGTGGACATGGCGAAGTTCACCCGCGCCCGCTTCACGCCGGGCGTGCCCTCGAGCTTGCGCTCGATGGTGTTGGCGCAGGCGGCGCAGCGCATGCCGCGGATCTGGAGGGTGACTTCGCGAAGGGGCATGCCCGCCCCCTGCGTTTCCGCGACTCCGCGAGCCAGTTCCGTTCTCTCTGTTTCTGTCACTTGGACTTGGCGTGGAACGATCCGTCCCAGTCCTCGGGCGGCGGATCTTCGAGGTAGTACTCGCAGCGGCTGAGGTAGGTCAGGGTCGGCCCGTCTGCCGTGTGGATGTCCAGGACCCTGTTGAAGACGTCGATCGCCTCCTGGAACTTCCGCTGCCGGTAGAGGGCGAGCCCCTGGGCGAAGAGGTCGAGCGCCTCCTGCGGGATCGGAAGCGGCCGCCCCTTGATCTGGATCGGCTCGTACACCTTGACCGCCTGCTTCTTGCCTTTCACCGCGATGAGGTCCAGCTCCCTCCCCACGATCTTGTCCTGGCAGGCCTCGTACGTCTCGAAGTGGGCCAGGATGCGGGTCTTGTATTCCTTGTTCTGCCCCTCGAGGCGCGACCCGAGGTTGACGATGTCCCCGATCACGGTGTAGTTCACCTTCTGCTCCGACCCGATGTTCCCGACGACCATCGGGCCGCTGGCCAGACCGATGCGCACCCGGAGGGCCGGCTTCTTTTCGCTCATGAACTTGTCGTTCAGCGCCGTGAGCGCCTCCTGCACCTCGATGGAGGCCATGACGGCGGCGATCGCGTGGTCGTCGCGGGGGAGCGGGACGCCGAAGATGCACATGATGGCGTCCCCGATGAACTTGTCCATGTAACCGCCGTACTTCATGAGGATCGGGGCGGCGGCGTTGAAGTACTCGTTCAGGTACGAGACGACGTCCTCCGGCTCCATCCGCTCCGACATCGTCGTGAATCCGGCGATATCCGAAAAAAAGACCGTGGCCATCATGCGCGTGCCGCCGAGCTGCACCCCTTCGGGGTTCTTCATCATCTCGTTCACGACCTCCGGGGCGAGGTAGTGCTCGAACATCTTCTTCACCTGGCGTTTCTTCGTCTCCTCGGTCAGCTGCCGGTAGGCGGTGATGGAGGAGTAGGGCAGGAACATGCCGAGGAGCGGCCCCATGAAGTCGATCCACGCCCCGCCGGCCACAAAGAGCCCGATCGCCAGCGCGGCGGTGAGCATCGAGTAGCCCACGGTGAACGCCCCGGCGGGGATCGGCCCCATCCAGGTGACGATGAGCGAGACCACCAGTCCCGAAATGAGGATCGCCAGCAGGCTCCACTTCTTGTCCACCCGGTAGATGAACCGGTTCGAGAACATGTCGTTGAGGAGGTTCGCATGGAGCCCCACGCCGGGATAGTTCGGCCAGAGCGGGGTGGCGAGGAGGTCGCCCGAAGCCGTCGAGGCGGAGCCGATGAGGCAGACCCGGTCCCGGATTCCCTTCGCCAGCTCGTCCCCGAGCGTCTTCAGTTCCTGTTCCTTGCCCTTGAACTGGTCGCGGAAAATCAGCGCCTTGGCATAATTGTCCACGTACGAATCGAACTGATCCACCCCCTCCTGGACGGTGTCGAAATTCTTCTCCTCCTGGAGCAGCTTCTGCGTCTCCGCCGACAGCGCCCCCGCCTTGACGCCGGCCTCGAAGCGGTCCAGGTGGGCCTGGAGTTTGGCGAGGGCGTCCTGATACAGTTTGAGGCGACTCGGGGGGGTCCTCGGGTTCTCCACCGCCGTTCGGGTGGCGTCGACCTTGCCCGTGATCTTTTTCCGGATCTCGCCTTCGCACGTCTTCAGGACCTCTTCGATGTCCCTGAAGAGCGACTGCCGGATTTCCTTCATCTCCTTCTTGACGGCTCGGAGATCGTCCTGCTTCTCGGGCGTGTCGGCCGCGAGGCGCTCCCACTTCTGACGGAGCGTGAGCAGGCGCGGTTCGGGGCGGGCCTGCCTCTCGAAGTCGATGTAGGCCCGTTCGAGTTCGATCCGGATGCGCCAGTAGTTCACGAGGGCGATGAATGACACGTGGGGGAACGGCCAGAGCTTCAGATTCGGGTCGTTTCCCTGGGCCCAGGCGATGATGACCTGTCCCTTCTCGTCCACGGGGATGTGGATGGTCTTGAGATCGGGATTCATCGGGTGCCGGACGTTCCGGAGCTCCACGTACTCTCCCGGCTCGACGACGATGTCCGCGCGGGGATCGATCCCGAGCACCTCGGCGGCAGCCCGGAGCTGAAGATGCGGCATCAGGAAGCCGTCGATCTCCCAGTAGAGCGGCATGCGGCGGGAGGAGCCGTCGAGGTCTTGCAGGATGTTGGAGAAGCCCGACCCGTGCACGTTCCGGCCGAAGCGTGAGATGAGCGGAAGCATGGAGAGCGAGGAGCGGGTGGCGCCGAGCCGCTCGGGCGCGGGACCGAGGGCGAACCGCTTCTCGAGCAGGGTGCTCGCCTGCGCGTTCGTGAAGGCCTTCTCGATGATGTTCGCGTATCCCTCGTGGAGCAGCGGGTTGAAGTCCGGGAGGACCCGGGGGCGGACGTCCTTCGCGAGATCGAGATTCGGATTCTTGAGGAACTCCTCCTTGAGGAAATCGGCCAGGACCAGCTCCTTGACCTTGTTCAGATTGCCCTCCATGGCCTTGAGCAGTTCCGCCCCGAGTTCCGGGTGCCGCTTCCGGAACTCCGATTCCTCGAGCGTAAAGTCGGCGAGCAGGGCGGCGCGAAGCGGCTTCCGGTTTTCGCGGACCATGTCCTGCAGTTTGTCGTCGTGCCGGAGGTCGAAGGGGATGTAGACGTTTCCGGCGTCGTTGATCGCGATCTGGAGCAGGAGATCGTCCTCCACCAGACGGACGCGGGGCCGGGGGGGGGCCGGCGCCTCTTCGTCGCCGCCGTCGGCCCCCGGCGGCGGCGCCGCCACGATTTCCTCCTCCACCGCCGGATCGGCGGCGATGCTGATCTCGTCGTGCCATTCGACGATCGAACGAGTGCCGATGTTCTTGAACTCGACATCGAAAAGGATGAGCCGGGCGCCGAGTTCCCGCAGGGCGAGGATCGTGTAGGCGTGGTTCTTGCGGGGAAAGGGGAAGGTCTGCAGCGTGTTGTTGGTCGGATCGTCGATGTCGATGTGGGCGACGAGCCCGGAATCGCGCGTCTTGGGACAGAGCTTGTGCCGCTGGTCGAGCGCGAAGAACTCGAGGCGGGTGTACATCGGCTCGGTGAACGGGAGGGCGGCGAAGGCGATGATGAGCAGGGTGAAGGAGAGTCCGATCGACATCGCGATGACGCGATGGCGGACGTTCGGATCCTCCCACCAGACCTTCCAGACTGACTTCTTCTCCGCGGCGGCGTCGGCCCGCGCCTTGGCGGCGGCCTCGGCCGCGCCGAAGGAGAGGCGCTTCGGCTCCTCATGGGCCGCGGGTCGCACACCGGGGGGGGGAACCGGGGCGGCCCCTCCGGCGGGAGGCGGTGCGGTGGGCGGACTGGACGGCTCGGTCATGCGGGGGAGTCTAGCACTGCAGGACGAGACAGGTCAAGGGCACCGGTCGGTCCCCGCCCCTACGAGGCACGGCGTCGCATCACCGTCAGGCCAAGAAGGAGCATCGCGAGGATGGGAAGCGGGAAGAAGCGGGCCGCTTCCGAGCGCTCCACCCAGCATCCCCCTCCGCCCCCTCCTCCCCCGCCGCCGCCCGTCCCCGATGACGACCCGGAAGAAGAGAAGCTCGTCGCCCCCGACGCCCCCGAGGAGGAGCCGCCGGACGAGACCGCCGACCCGCCGCCGGACGAAAGAACGCCCCCCGGCGGAGGGGGAGGCGGAACGGACGGGGCCTGGAGGGGGGTGTGCACCGGTCCGATCAACGGCTTGGCCGCGCCGCCCGGATTCGGGACCTCCAGCTCAATCTCGTGCCCGGCGGCGTTGAACATCCAGTATCCCTCCCCCGGCTCGAGGATGCTGGAAGACACGTACTCAACGCCGTTCCAGTAGTAAAGGGTGTTGTCGATGATCGGCGAGGATGTCGCGGGCGCCGGAGAGCCGTTCGGGTTTCCGGTCGAGGGGTCGAGGTCCTGGACCATCACGGAGCCCCAGGACACATCGACGGTGTACGGATTCCCGATCTGGTTCCACCCCGCATCGTAGAACTGGTGGAGGTCCGAGGTGGGGGCCGTCGTCAGGGTGTTCGCCGAGATCGAACTGGAATTCCGGGAGATCAGCCAGACCGCGCGGCCGGTGAAGGTCTCGTCCGGGTCCGGAATCGACCCCGGAGTCAACTCGTCGTAGAACCCGGAGGGGTCGAACATGAACACCCGCCACTGGCTCGGATCGTGGGACCCGAGGGAGAGTTCCAGCGCCTCGAAGGCCTCTTCATTCGTGATGAAGCCGGGGATCGAGATCATGCGGTAGTCGTTCACCGATGAACCCCCGGTCACCGAACCAGCCACGCTCGACGGAGTGGAGAAGAAGAACACGTGCGAATCGGAGCCCGAGGTCTGTGAGATGACGAGGGCCGCGGAACCAGGGCTGAAAGACGGGGTGGAGCAGGTGATCAGGGAGGAGTTGACGACGGTCACGCCGGTCGCCGGGGCGCTCCCGCCGCCGTTGGAGAAGAAGACCGAGGCGGCGCCGTCGAAGTTCATCCCCTCGATCTCGATGAAGTCTCCGCCCGAGGTGTTCCCGAACCCGGGGGCGATCCCGAAGATGAACGGCGGGCTTCCCCCGCCCCCGCCGGTCCACAGGATCACGATCGGCCCGTTCTCCGACTCGTCGGCGTCGCCGGTACCGACCCCGCTCGACGTGGTGACGTCGATCGTCACCGTCGAGGACCCGATGTTCGTCGCTTCGATATTGAAGCCGCTGCCGGGGCCAAACGAATCGTCCATCACGAGATTGGACCAGGTCAGGGTCAGCGCCCCCCCGGACTCGTTGCGCTGGATGCAGATGTGCCGCCCGCCGGGCATGGTGCTGGCGAAGGTCACGTTGTTGAGAGCGGGGATCGACGTCTGGTCGCCGATGAAGAGGCCGCTCGATCCGAGACCGACAAAGGTCCCCGATTCCAGATTCAGAACGCTGCCCGCCCCGGAGATGTACACATTGAGGGGGATAGTCCCGGGGGAACCGCTCTGGAACACCGGAGACCCGCCGACCGGCGTCTGCAGGGTCCCGCCATTCGCGTCCAGGTAGCCCGAGGAGTCGTTGATCGTCAGGATGCCGCCCATCCCGCCGTCCAGCGTACCGCTTACGAAAATTCCGACCGGCGCGTTGAGATCGATGCGACCCGTCGTGCCCATGTCCAGCAGGCCGCCCGGATTGACGTCGAGCGAGGCGGAGAAGGACTGCACATCCAGGGTGCTCCCGTTCAGGAGGAGGGTCCCGTCGATCGCGGTCCCGCTGATGGAGGAGAGCAGCGTGACCGTGTTCCCGGTATCGAGATCGAGGGTGGCCCCGGGTGCCACGGTGAACCCGTTGAAGATGTCCCAGGTGGAGGCGCCCGTCCCCAGCAGCACCGTGTTTCCCAGGATCGAAAGGTCGGTGATGTTGACGGTGGCGCCGGAGGTGTCTGAAAGCTCGACTTGGGAGACGCCTGCGGGCAATGTCTCCAGCATGAAGTTGGCGCTGAGATTGGTGGAGCCGTTGATGCCGAGGAACCCGCCGACGGTCACATTCACGTTGAAATCGACGGTGACCGGAGAGGTCTTGCCCAACTGGAGGTTGAAGAAGGTGACCGGGTTTCCGTTCACGGCGGCGCCCAGGGGGCCGCCCATGACCATCTTCCCCTCGGAACCGGCATCGTAGGTGCCGTCGATGAGGATGTCGCCCGATACGTCGATCGCCGCGTCTTCATAATTGCCGGGGCCGCCCTGGTGCGCCATCAGGGTCGAGTTCAGCGCCACGGTCAACTGCTGGAGATTCAGCCGGCCATCCCCCTGCAGGATGAGGGTGGTCCCGGGGGTGGCGCCGTCGCCCAGGGCCAGGTCGAAGGCCTGAACGGCGAAGTTGTCGTTGGGCGGCGCCGGCGAGCCGGAAGGGACCTGGAGGATGAGCGTCCCCGAATCGCCCGGCGGGACGAAGACGCATCCGGACACCGTGACGTCAAACAGACTGGTGTCGAACGAGGCATTGTTCTCGACGGTCAGGTTGCTCAGGCTGACCGACCCGTCGATCGTGACGCCGTTCGGATTGGCGATCTCGACATCCGCATAACTCCCCGCGGGGAGGGTCTGGGACGAAGCGGCGCCGGCGCCCAGGATGAGGAGACTGCCGGCGTTCATCGTGAGTGTCCCCAGCGCGCCGAACCACCCGAGCGTCCCTTCCGCGATCAGGATGTCTCCGGCGTTGAGCGTAAGCGTGGCCCCGCTGGAGACCGTCGTGGCGCCGGACACCGTGACGTTTCCGCTGCTGAGGGTGGCATCGGCCCCCGGCGCGAGTCCCAGGCTGTCGAAGAAGTACGAACCGCTGAGAAAGGCCCCGGTGCCCGTGATGGAGACGTCGGCGTACTGCACGTTGGGCGCCCCGGACTCGGAGAACGGAGCGACTTGACCGACCCCGGCCAGGGTCAGGGTGGAGCCTGCGGACATGTTGAAGTTCCCCCCGGAACCGCCCGAGCCCCAGTCCATGGACCCATTCAACGTCAGGATCACGCCGCCGGGAACGGTCAGGGTCTTGCCGGTGTTGATCGTCACGTTTTCGGCCATGACGTCCCCGCCGAGCGTCACGCCGGAAGGATCGCCGTTGTCGATCGTCAGATCGGCGTAGCTGACGAGGGGGGTTCCCCCGGATGAGGCCGGGAGCGTCTGGGGCGAGACCCCGTCGAGAAGGAGAACGGTGGTCCCGGCCGACATGAGAAAGTCGCCGTTGCCGCCCCCCCATCCCAGGATCCCCGCCGCCTGGAACGTCCCGTCGTTCAGGATGAGCTGCGCGCCGGACGCCACCGAGACGTTTCCCATGACCTGGATGAGGGAGCCGCTGTTGATCTCCATCGTGTCGGCGGAGAGGATCAGATCCCCGCTGATCGTCATCGAGTTGCCGAAGGTGTCGAGGATGCCGGTGGCCGAATTGACGGTGAGCGAGGCAAAGGTGGGAGCGGAGAAATCGTCGAACTCAATGACGAACCCGGCCCCATCGTTGATGACGACGTCGTCTCCGCTGGTGGGAACTCCAAAGTCCCAGTTCCCCGCGTCGGTCCAGGAACTGCTGGACCCGCCGCTCCAGGTGATCGTGGCCGCCTGCGCCGAGGACGCCGCCGTCAGGAGCAGCGCCGTCAGAATCCCGATCGTCCACCGACCCATCCCGTTTCTGCGCATGATTCGCTCCTCGCTGTCGGGCCCTCCCCGTCTGCGGGCCCGGGCCAATGAATGATAGATGGATAATCCGCGTCCGTTCGCGTCACACGCTCGACCGTCTCTGCGCGGAGCAGCGACGAAACGCCGCCGCGACCACAAGGCCCATCGCCAGAATCAGCATCGGGACGGTTCGGGCCGTCCCCAGGGACTCCACCCAGCATCCTCCGCCCCCCCCGCCGCCCCCGCCGCCGCTCGAACCGGAGCCCCCGCCGGCGGCTCCGCTGCTGGAGACGCCCGCCTCCGGCGAGCCGCCCGAGACCCCGATGGATCCGCCGCCGCCGCTCGCCGACACAATCCCCGCCCCGGGCGGAGGAGGCGGAACCGGCGCACCCGCGGCCAGAGGCCCGGGGAGCGGACCCAGGAGCGGCTTCGTCGCCCCGCCCGGGTTGTCGTAGATGAACAGGATGTCGTGACCGGCCTGGACGAAGATCCAGTACCCCGCGCCGGGTTCGAGCGAGCTGGAGGAAACATACGACGACCCGTTCCAGAAGTAGAGCGTGTTGCTGATGAGCGCCGACGAGGTGGCGGGCGCAGGCGCGCCGACCGGGTCGCCGGTGGCCGGGTCGAGGTCCTGGACATGGACGGCGCCCCAGGAGACCGTCGCGCTGTACGGATTCCCGATCTGGTTCCAGCCGGGATGGTACACCACCTCAACATCGGCCGCCGCCGCGGTCGAGAGGGTGTTGAAGGACAGCGTCCCTCCGCTGCGGGAAAGCAGCCAGACCGAGGCGCCGGTGAAGGAATCGTCCTCGTGTTCGAGCGCCGTCGGCGTGAGTTCAAGATAGGACCCCGTTTCCGTCAGGAAGTGAAAGGCGCGCCACTGGGAGGGGTCGTAGGCCCCGAAGGCGGACTCGAGGGCCGCCAGCGCGTCTCCCGTGGTGATAAACCCGGGGATGGAGAGCATCTGGTAGTCTGAGACGGAGATCCCGCCAGACACCGAATCGGCGTGGCTGACCGGCGTGGAGTAGAAGAAGACCGTCGCGTCGGTCTGGAAGTCCGTATTCGTGACGACGAGTGAGGTCGCCCCGGCCGACCCGCCCGGGGTGACGCAACTGAGGAGAGAAGGGGAGAGAAACGTCGCCGAGGCCGGAGAGCCGCCGATCGTGACCGTCGCCCCGGAATCGAAGTTCGCGCCCTCGATTTCGACCGTGTCGCCCCCGCCCGTCAGTCCAAAATCGGGGAACAGGTGGCCGATCACCGGCCCCGACCCCAGCGGCGCCCAAATGATCTGGATGCTCGCGCTGGATTCGAGGTCATCCGCCTCGCCGGCGCCCGCCCCGGACGCCCCGCTGGCATCGATCGTCACCAGCCCGGCGCCGAGATTGAAGGCCTCGATGTTGTAGCCGCTCCCCGGGCCGAACGAGTCATCCATCACCAGCCCGCTCCAGGTGAGCGTCACGGCCGAACTCTCGTTGCGGTAGATGGTGATGTGCCGGCCGCCTGCGGTGCTGTTCAGAAAGGTGACGCCGCTCAGACTGTTGATCGTGACGAATTCGTCGATGTACAGCCCGGGCATCCCGAGCCCGTCGAAGGTCCCGGCCTGCAGGTCCAGACAGGTCCCGGCGCCGGTCACCGTGAAGTTGAGCGGAATCGAGCCCGGGAACCCGCTCTGGAAGACCGGGGTGGTCCCCGGCGCCGCGTTCAGGAAGCCCCCCGCCGTGACGTCCACCCCCGCCGCGGGGTTGTTGACCGTGACGAAGCCGTTCGACGCCTCCAGGGTGCCGCCGATGATGCTCAACACCTTGGAGCCGTTGAGCTGGATCGAGCCCGTCCCGAGATCGAGCGTCCCGCCCGGGACCACGTCGAACGAGACGCCGGCCGAGTGGTCGATGAGGCTCCCGTTGATCAGGACCGTCCCCGCCACCGAGACGGATCCCAGCGTACCGTCCAGAATCAGCGTGTTCCCCGCATCGAGATCGAAGACGGCCGAGCCCACGACGGTCAGACTGGAGGCCACGTGCCACTGGGTCGCGCCGGTCCCCAGCAGGAGGGTGTTCCCGGCGATCGTCAACCCCTGAAAGGTGATCGAGCCCCCCGTGGTGTCCTCCAGTTCGACGGGCGTGGCGCCCGGGCCCATGGCGGTGAGGGTCCCCGCCGAGGCGTTGAAGATCGTCGCGGCGTTGATCCCGAGGCGAACCGTGATCGTGGCGTCCGTCTGAAGATCGACCGAGGCGGTGGGCGACTTCCCCAGTTCCAGATCGCCGAACGTGGTGGGGGCGCCCGAGATGACGGCCGGCGACGAGCCCCCCATCACCACGACCCCCTCCGCGCCGGGGTCGTACGAGCCGCCGCCGTTCGTCCAGTTTCCCGAGACATCGAGGAAGCCGTCCTCGACGCCCGGCGAGCCCTGGGAGGCCTGAACGAGGGCCCCGGCCGCGATCGTGCACTGCTGAAGAGCGACCCGCCCGTCTCCGTCCAGCGTGAGCGTGCTGCCGGAATCGAGGAGGAAGTCGACGGCCGACACCGCCGGAGAGTCCGAAGGCGGCGGCGGCGAAATCGAGGGGACGCGCGCCAGCAGGGTCCCGGAATCAGCGGCCGGCACCTGGATGCAGCCGGTGAGGGAGATCGCGAAGAAGTTGGTGTCGAGGAGGCCGGAGCTGTCGAGATTCAGGTTCGTGGCGAAGACGTCGTCGGCGATCGCCACCCCGGCGGGATTCGCGATGGAGATGTTGTCGTAAGTCCCCCCCGGAAGACTCTGCGGCGACGAACCATTCATCCCGAGTCCGGATCCGGCGTCCATCACGAGCGAGCCGAATCCCGATCCCCAGCCCGCCGTCCCGGACACGGAGATCTGTCCCCCCGCGGAGATCGTCAGCATGGCGGCGGGATCGAGGAGGACATCGTCGGCGCCGATCATGTTGGCCTGGGTCGTGAACGAACCGCTCGACAGGATGTCGAGGGCGGACACCGAGGAGTTCCCGGCCGCGGAAACCGGACTGTTGATCTGGACGGTGCCGTACACCCCGTCCGGAAGGGACTGAGGGCCCCCGCCGTTCAGCAGGAGGACCGAACCGGGGTCCCCGCTGAACGTCCCGAGTTCGCTTCCGGAGCCCCAGCTTCCGGTCCCGGCGAGTTCCACGAATCCCCCGCTGGAGATCTGGAAACCCGCCGCCGCATCCACCAGCAGGCTGGACAGGACCACCAGGCTGTTCGCCCCCGTCTCGGCGGAGACGGTACCCGACACGGTGAAGTTGGAGACGGTGACGTCCCCTCCCAGGGTGACCAGATTGGAGCCGCTGAGGGTCACGTCCTCATACGTGCCGCCGGGGAGCGTCTGTGGGGCGGTGCCGTTCAGCTCCAGGAGCGTTCCCGGGTCCATGAAGAGATCGCCGAATCCGGAGCCCCAATTGCAGGCGCCGCCGACGACGAGCGTGAAGCCCCCGAACGAGATCGTCAGGGAGCACCCGGAATTGACGGTGACATCGCCGGGAACGGTGACCGTCATGCTCGAGGTGTTGAACATGCCGCCGAGCTGGACGAAGAGATTCGCGACGGTCATGTTGCCCGCGGCGGAGACGTCCGTCCCGTCGACGACGACCGTCTCGTACGTCCCCCCGGGGAGGGATTTCGGAGAGCCGTTCAGCGTGAGCGTGCTCCCGGCGCCCATGACGAGGTCGATTCCGCCGGTGTTCCAGAAGCAGTTCCCGCTGATGATGAGCAGGGCGGCGGGCGGGATCGTGAGCACGCTGCCGGGATCGATGGAGACGTCCCCCTGCACCCCCTGGGGAAACGCCCCCGTGTCGAGCGTCGAGGTTCCCTGAAGAAACAATCCGCCGGCGATCGTCATCGTGCCGGTGAGCGTGACGTTCGCGTTGGAGATGAAGACGTCGTAGTACGGAACGGAGTTGTCCGGGAGGCCCTGCGGAGCGACCCCGTTCAGGGTGAGCCCCGTCCCGCCGAACATGGTCAGGGTGCCGTTCGACCCGCCCCAGTTGCAGGCGCCGCCGACGGTCAGCGATCCCCCGCCCGTCACGTCGAGATTCGCCCCGGCGGAGATCGTGGTGGCCCCGAGGATGGCGAGCGGGAAACCGCCCGTGTCGAAATTTCCCGAGAGGACCGTCAGCGAGTCGAGCGTCGCCGCCGCGGCCAGCGTGACGTCGTTGCCGAGGGAGTCGACGTGGGCGTAGGTGGCGCCGGGCAGGGTCTGCGCCGCGATCCCGTTCAGGGCCAGAGTGCTCCCCGGGGCCATCGAGATCATCCCGAGCGAGGAGCCGTCGTCCCACGTGCAGACACCGCCGACGGTGAGACTTCCGCCGCTTCCGATCAGAACGGTCGCCCCGAAGTCGATGCGCACCCCGCCGGTCACCGAGAGGTTGTTCGCCGAGAGGTCGAGGGTGGCGCCCCCAAGGACGTTCAGGCTGGCGATGGTGGAGGGGGCGACGTTGAACGTGGGATCCGGCGGGGAGTACGTCCCGCCGTCGATGATGGCGTCGTCCCCCGCGCCCGGAACCCCGGCGTCCCAGTTCGAGGGATTCCCCCACATCCCGTCCCCGCCTCCGCTGGTCCAGTTCGTCGTGGCCGCCCGTGCCCCGGCCGACCCGACCCCGATCATGATCGCGATAAGAAGCGCGATCGCGCATCTCTTTCCGGTTCTGACGAACATGAGGTGAGCTCCGGCCGCGGGAATTGCGGCGTTGGTGAGGAATTTACCGGTGTGGCGATTTCGTGAAATCTGTGACTTCTGGAAGTTATGGCACCGCATGGCGCAATCGCATCAAGAGAGAGGGGTTTACGCAGTGAAGATCGGCAATTTTACACGGAAACCGGGAGGGATCAAGAGGAAAAGTGGCTCACAGGGCGGGTACGCGAAACCCGCTGGCCAGGGCGCTCACGCGTGCGCGCGAACCAAGGAGAACCACCATCAGAATCAGGAGAGACGAGACGAGCCAGCGGTGCACGGTCCCGCGGCTCCCGGATGCCGTATCCACCCAGCATCCCCCGCCGCCTCCTCCCCCGCCTCCGGTCGAGCTCGATCCGGACCCTCCGCCGCCGCCCGAGGTCAGCGTGCCGTCGCTCCCCGAGGAGGAGGAACTGGACGAAGAGGTGCTCCCACTCGCGAAGGAGACGCCGGGCGGCGGAGGCGGGGCGAGTCCCGGGGCGCCCAGAGTGCTCAGCACCGGGCCGACCGAGGGCTTGAATGCTCCCCCGGGATTCTGAAACTCGAGCGACACGTCGTGCCCGGCGGAGTTGAACACCCAGTATCCCTCACCCGGCTCGACCGTGGCGGATGACACATAGTCGCTCCCGTTCCAGAGGAAGAGCGTATTGTCGATGAAGGGGGACGAAGTGGCCGGCGCGGGTGAGCCGGTGAACTGGCCGGTATTCGGATCGACGTCGTGCACCTCGACCGCCGTCCAGGCGACGGCCGACGAGTAGGGATTCCCGATCTGGTTCCAGCCGGGCTCGATCGCCACATGTACGGCGATGGACGGGGCGGTGCTGCCGTTGAAGAATGAGGCGGTCCCGCCGGCCCGGGAAAGGATCCAAATCGCCCGTCCCGCGGCGGAGTCTGAGGCGCCGAGGACGCTGTCGGGATCGAGTTCGACATACCCCCCGAACGAGGGCTCATAAAAGAAGGCCCGCCACTGCGTGACGTCGTACTCGCCCAGGCTGGACTCCAGCGTTGGAGTCACATCCTCGAACGCGAGGAATCCCGGAATCGACAGCATCCGATAGTCCACGGCCGCTGAGCCGGCGCTGATGGAGTTGGTGTAAGTGACGCCGTCGGCATAGTAGAACGGCCGGGAGGTCGTCATGCTTCCGGGGTCCTGCACCACGAGGCTCGTGGCCCCGGCGCTCCCGGAGGGGGCGACGCAGGTGATCTCCGTCGAGGAAACCACCGTCACGCTCGACGCCGGCGATCCTCCGATCGTCACGAGGTCGCCCGACTGGAAGTTGTTCCCCTCGATCGTGATAAACGCCCCGCCGGAGGTGGAGGAGAAGTCGGGGATCACCTCGTCGATGTCGGGCTGCATCGGCGTGAAGGCGCCCCAGGTAACCAGGACGGTGAGCGGGGTCAGTTCGCTGTCGAACGACTCCCCCGACCCGGCGCCGGCGAACGAAGCGACGTTGATCGTAGTGAGCGCCGATCCGATGTTGGTCGCCTCGATGTTGAAGCCGCCGGGGAGGAACGAGGCGTCGAAGGTGAGGTTGTTCCAGGTGAGCGTCGTCGCCGAATTGTCGTTCCGGGAGATGCAGATGAACCGCCCGCCGGCGGGGGCGTTCTGGAAAGAGACGTTGTCGAGGGCGGTCACCGTGGTGAGGTCGGAAATGACGAGGCCGCTGGAGTCGAGGCCGTCGAACGTCCCGCCGTTCAGGTCGAGGATGCTCGACCCGCCGCTCAGGCCGGCGGAGAACATGTCCGAACCGGGGAGGGTGCTGGTGAAGACCGGAGAACCCGCCGCCGTGCTCAGCGTCCCCTGGATTGAGAGCGAGGCACCGTTTCCGAGGGTGAGTATCCCGGAGCCGGCGCTGTGGGTGAGCTCCGCCCCGCCGCCGACCAGGAGCACACTGGAGGGCGCCAGATCCAGCGCGCTTCCGACGCCGCCGAAATCCAGCAGCGCCCCGGCCCCGCTGACGTCCAGGGGGACGGCCGTGGACTGGAAGTCGAGCGTGCCTCCTCCCAGAGAGAGGCTCCCGCCGACGGTGGCGGAGGTCACGGCGCTCTGGATCACCACGGTGCAGCCGGAGCAGAGGTTGAGGGTGCAGCCGGGAATGACGTTGAAGGAGTCGGTGATGTTCCAGGTCGTCACGGCCGCGCTCGTGTTGGTGGTGGTGGCGTTCGCCTGAAAGTCGGCGAAGGTGTGCGTGCCGCTCGGAGCGCTCAGGGTCACGGGGCCGCCCCCGGAGGTGCTGAAGAGGTTTCCCGGCGCCTGTGAGAAGGTGGTCAGGGCCCCGATGGAGAAGTCGGCGGTCACCTCGATGGAACCGGTCGACGTCACGGTCTGCGGGACGGATTTCGACAACTGCAGGTGGGCGAAAATGGAGAGCGCGGATCCCCCGATCGTCGAGGCCCCCGGGCCTGTAAAGACCACGTTTCCGTCCGTCCCGGCGGTGTAGGTCCCGTCGTTCGTCCAGTTCCCGGTGACCTCGAGATTGGCGTCGTTCGCCGCGAGGGTCCCCTGATGGGCGATCAGGGTTCCCGCGGGGGAGATCGTGCAGTTCACCAGCGCGAGCCTTCCCGCCCCTGAGAGCGTCAAGGTTCCGGAGAGCGAGATGTCGTTCGCGGAGATCGCGTAGTTGTCGTTGGGGGGCGGCGAGGGGGAGGCGGTGGGGACTCTCAGTATGATGACCGATCCGCCCGAATCGATGATGTCCCCCGAGAGGGTCAGGGCGAAGTTGTTGGTGTCGAAGGAAGCCCCGGCGGCGAGGATCATGATCCCCGCGGAGACGTCTCCGCCCGGCAGGACGCCCGAAGCATTGCTGATCTGAAGCATGTCGTACGTCCCGGCGGGTAGCGTCTGCGCCGCCCCGCCCGTGAGGGCGAGCGTGCTCCCCGCCGCGGCGGTCAGGGTCCCGTTCCCTCCTCCCCACCCCGGGGTGCCCGAGACGGAGAGCGAGCCGCCGGCGGAAACGGTCAGATCGCACCCCAGCGCCAGGGTCACATTGCCGGCGAAATCGAGAGAGTTCCCTCCCGTCGTCAGTGTCGCGCCGTTCAGGAGAGAGAGGTTGTTCAGGGTGGACGGGGTGATGTCCAGGACGACGGACGAGTTCGGCTGGAAGCCGTCGATCACGACGTCGTCACCGGCCCCGGGAGCCAGTCCGGAGTCCCAGTTGGTTCCCACCGACCAGGTCGTGTTGGTCGCCCCGATCCAGGAGATGGTGGCGGCCTGCGCGGGGCGCGCCAGCGCCAGGAGCACGATCGCCAGCGCGACGCCCCCCCATGTCAGGCTTGTATGGCGGCGATTCATCGCATGACCTCCCTCGACCCGGGGCTCAAGATCTCGTCAAGTGTCGCCCTCACCCTACCCTCTCCCGAAGGGACAGGGGAACAACAACAGCAGAAAAAACAACACCCGACCGTTGCCTCCGGTCGGGTGTTGGATGTCACTCCTGTACGGTCGACTTATTGCGGCGGCGAGGGCGGAGCCGGCAGCTCGCCGCTGGTGCTGCCTTCGCCCGATCCGCCTTCTTCCTCCGAAAGAGTCTCATCGATGATGTCTGTGCTCTCGTCGAACTGCTCGTCCGTCACACTGCCCTGGAGCGAACTATCCGAATTGACGTCCGCACCGGATACATCCGACCCGTAGTCGAGGGCCGCCTCCGCCTCCGCATCGGTCGTCCCCTCGGGGAGCGTGTCGACCACCGTTTCTTCCTGGATGATCTCGACGTCGTAGACGAGTTCGTCGGAGTTGGCCGTGTCTTCGGTCACGAAGCACTCCTCGCCGACGATGATATCCACCGATTCTCCGAGTTCTTCGTCTTCCTCGGCCTCTCCCTCGCCCGGCTCACCCGTGCCCGGTCCGCCCGCCCCGCCGCCGCCCCCACCGCCGCCCACTCCCTCGCCCCCCCCCCCGCCGCCCCCGCCGCCCGGCCCGCCACCCCCGCCGCCCCCGCCGCCCCCGCCGCCCTCACCGCCCCGATCGATGTTGCGGTAGACGGTACAGGCGTCGTCCGTGCAGGACACGCCGGTCCCGGTGTCGCCGTAGTACTCGATCTCGGCCGCGCTGCCTGAAACCGACGCGGTCGAGTTGGGAGTGGCGACCTTGAGGTCGGTCTTGAGCGTGCCCTTCTTGACTTCGACCTTCATCGAGCCAATGTCGAGCTTCATCTTGGTCTGCTGGGTGTCTCCGGCGACGGCGAACTTCGCCACCTCGCCCTGCGTCAGCGGCCCCACCGTCACTTCTACGTTGTCCCCCACGGCCAGGAGCGCCGTCGAGTCCGGTCCGGTGGAGATCTGGCTGGAGGGCGGAAGGCTCATCCCCACCTCGGCGGGGACCCAGTCCTTGTCCTCCGGTCGCATGACGTCAACGGCGCCCTCGACGTTCTTGACGATCGCGTCGATCTCAACGCCGCCGGCGACGGCCGGCGCCGCGTCCTGAGTGAAAGCGATTCCGGGGGCGGAAAGAATGACCGCCGCCAGGAGGGTCGCCTGCCATCCGGAGAACCGCATGATGTTTCCTCCCTCTGAGACGTTGCCGGCGGCCTCGCGATAAACTGCGCCCGAAGGGCCACCGTATGCTGGAAGTCTATCCCGCCCGCGGGCGGTTGTCAACCCACTTTCCGCAAATTGTGACTATTCTTCCGCCTTCTTCTCTTCCTCCGCGGGGGCGTCCTGCGCCTTCTTGTACGTCAGGCTCCGGGCGAGAATCGCCAGGAGCTCGTCGCCGGTGACGTACTTCATCTTCGGCCCGTCCTGGATGATCCTGAGATTGACGCATTCGCGGAGGGCGTAGCGCTGGGTGGCGCCCGCAATCATCATCGTCAGACCGCCCCGGATCTCGAGGGCGCGCGCAATGATGGAGGCGATCATCCCCTTCGTCACCTTTGACTCAGGGGCGTAGTCCCAACCCTCACTGATGTAGCCACGATCCAGACAGCACTTCCGGCAGCCGTCGAATCCGCCCTTCTGGGCCTCGGCATCGTTCGCGATGATCGCGGCGATCTGGTAGGCGTCGACGACCGTGGCGAACGGCTTGTTCTTCAGGTCGCGGTAGAAAGTGGTGGCCCCGCCCTTGGCCGCCTTCGCCTTCTCGCGGACCTCGGACGCCTTCGGCCTGGCCGGGGCGGATTTGGCGGCATCGCCGGCTGCCGCGGGCGGATTCTGAGCCGCCGGCGGATTCTGAGCGATCGCCGTCTCCTTCGCGGCCGCCGGGGCAGAGTCCTCCGCGCCCAGAGTGGCGCCGGAGAGGGCCAGAAGCAGACCGCTGAGGGCCATCGTCGCCGAGATCTTCGTCAGGGATGCCGACATCGTCGAACCTCCACAGAAAGTGCGAGCCGGACTCGGAGTCCTGTCATCCTAGAATGAGTACGTGAGCGAGACGCTCAGCGAATGCCGATCCGACGCGTTCCCGCCCATCCCGTTGTTGCTCGTGCTCTGCGAACTGTAGGCGGCGCCGGGCCAGAAGTACCCGTAGTTCACCGAGAAGGCGACGTCCGACAGGATGTTCCAGCGGATCGTCCAGTCGGTCTCGAACCCGAGGAATCGCGAGTTATGGCGGGCGCGGGAGTCGGAGACCGGACCATTGGTGTCGTCCTTCCAGTACCAGTAGAGCGTGGGGCCGGTCTCGAATTCGGCGAACCACTTGCTCACGCCGGTGAGCGGCTTGAACGTGGCGCCCACCTTCGCGATGTGGATGTTGGAGACGCGCGGGGCGGACGCATAGCCGGTCTGCAGGAAGCCGAACCCGATGAAGGTGGTATCGGTCGTTCCGCGCTCGTTCCCCGCCGTGGAGGAGGAGAGCGACCGGCGGTCCTGGTCGCCCTGGGCGAAGATGTACTCAACATTGGCGCGGGGTTGCGACCAGACCTTGTCGAAGAAGGCCTCGACGCCGGCATCCAGAGCCCACGCCCGGATCGGCGAAGTGGTGGTATTGGCGGGATGTGCGCCGTCGTTCCGGCCCACGCTGCGACCGGTCTGATTGATGACCTCGAAGAAATACCGCTCCTTTCCGGGCAGGAAGGTGAGCGAGCCGCGGGCGCCGATGCCCCAGTACTCCGAGTTGTAGTCGAAGTCGCGGGGACTGCGGGGCTCCTCGGAGTTCTTGTCCCGCTGAACGAGTCCGAAGGCATAGAATTCATGGCCGGGGAACGCCTTCCAGCCGAATTGCGCCCCGAAGAACTGCCGGTTGGTCTCGCCGGAGTTGCTCTTCGCCTGGTTCGTGACTCCGTTGATGAACAGGTTCTCGTTCGGCCGGCTCTTGTCGAAGTCGTTCTCGCTGACCGGGGTCCGGGAGGCGAGCAGGTCGAGGGACACCATCTTGTACCGCGTGTCGAGCAGGATGCCGTTGTGCACTTTGTTGTAGACGATACCGCGGCCGACGCGGAAGAATTGGCGGCCGACGGTGACGTCGACGTCGTAGTCGTTCCGACCGCCCGCTTCCCCCTGGATGAGGGGACGGAGCTTCAGCTGGTAATAGCCCTGGTCGAGGTTGAATTCCTTCGTGTCGAAGGACTTGCTGTTTCCTGGTTCGCCGAAGGCGTCGCCGTGGTTCACCGACTTGTACTGGCTGACTGACCGGAAGTAAAACTTGTGGGCCTCGCCGATCTTCAACTGGACCCAGAGACGGAGGTCGCTGAGGTAGGCTTCACGGGTGGGTTCCCCTTCGCCGCCGGGAAGGTTCGAACCGCCCGGACCGGCCTTCTGGTTGGTGTCCCCCTGCTTTCCCTCGGTGTTCGAGTAGTCGAAGCGGATCCAGCCGCCGTAGTCGATGGCGTACCCCTGGTCGAACTCGGCCATGCGCTTGAGTTCGATCCGCTTCTCTTCCTCGAGCTGATCGCGCTTGGTGTCGGAATCCTGGGCGCGGAGCCCGGGAACGGAGGCGACGGCGAAGAGAAAGATGATGATCCAGTGGCGATTTCGCAAAGCTCCCTCCTTAAGTGCAAACGGTCGATTGTCGCTGGCGGCGACGGGGGCGGAGCCTTCCCGGCGACCCCCGCAGATAGAAGACGTGGGATGTTACTCCCGACCCTGCAACGAGTCAAGAAAAACCTCGGGCGGGACGGAGTCCGGAGTGATTATCGGACGGTGCGGCTTTCAGGTGGCACGGGCGGCTCGTCCGCCCGTGCACGGAAGCACGGGCCGACTGCGGCCCGTGCTCGCGGCGCGCGGGCACGGGCGAACCGACCTGTCCTCCGTAGCCCGAAGGGCGGGGACTGTGGGTGCTCTCTTCCGGCATCGGCGCATGACGATTCCCCTCTCCCTCCGGGAGAGGGCTTGGGGGTGAGGGCGGCCCGGCACGAGCCCGCAACGCCCTCACCCTACCCTCTCCCGGGGGGAGAGGGGTACAACAACGGCTACCT
>JACPTZ010000100.1 GCA_016192525.1 Planctomycetota bacterium | reverse complement strand
GTGTCGTCAAGTCGCCGGTGCGTCACGTCGATAATTGAGATATCGGAGCGTCCCGGAACCGGGTCGCAGGTCCGACCATCCCCGGAGAACGTCATGGCCCACATCCTCATCGTCGATCCCGCCGAGTGTTCGTGCTTCCTCGTGAAGAGCATCCTGCTGGGAAAGCGTTACGGCGTGTCCATCTCCACCGATCTGCGCGAGGCCCGGCTGAAACTCGAGACCGGACTGTTCGACGCCCTCTTCGTCGACTTCTCCGGCTCGCTCGAGGACGAGGCGGCACTCGTCCGCGACGCCAACGATATTCTCCCGGGGATGCCGGTACTCGCCCTGTACCGGGAAGAGGCCGCCCCCGACCTCGCCGGCTGCGACATCTTCGCCGCCATCCCGAAGCCGGTGCGCGTTTCCGCCGTGAGCGATTCCACCCGGCGCGCCCTCGCGCATGTTCTCGCCCCGAGCCGGCCGCGCCGGAAGCGGGCCGTCTCGCTCCCCGTCGAGGTCTCCGCAGGACAGGTGGGACTCGCCTGCCGCGCCACCGACCTCAGCTCGAACGGGCTGCTCATCGAGGCGGAGCCGCGCGACTTCGCCGCCCTTTCCCGCTTCCACGAGTTCTTTGAAGATCCCGGCCACCTCTCCATCACCGCCACCGTCTCGCTGGGGCCGGATTCGTTCGCCGTACCGGCCTCCGTGGCGTTTGCCGAGCGGACGCCGGACTCCAAGGTGAAGCAGATCGGCCTCGCGTTCGGGGAATTGCCCGGCGAGGCACGGTCGCGGTTCGAGGCGGTGCTCGCCGCCGTCGCCTGATGCGCATGATCGGTCTCTTCTTCGCGTTTCTCCTGGTTCTCGCCGGGGTGGGGGCGGCGATCGGATCGGCGTTTCTGCCCTGGGCCTCGATTCGGGCGGCGGGGATCTCCGTCGACCGCGTCTTCGTTCACGGCTGGTCGCTCCTGCTCCCCGCGACTCCCGCGCTCCTCGGACTCGCGGCCTCGATCCCGCTCTTCTTCGGCAAACCCGGGACTTTCGCGAAGTGCGGCCTGTTCGTGGCCGGAACCGCGGCGCTCGCCGCGGCGGCGTATCTCTGGATCCAGGTCCGCCGCCAGGCGGTCCCGTTCCTCATCGAGTCGGGCGTGCGCGTCGCCGACGCCCGGCCCGGGCTTGGCCTGCTCTGCTTCCTCGCGGTGGGGATCTTCCTCCTGATGGCCGGACACCTGGTCCTCAGGGCCGGCGCCTCGAAATGATCAGCGCGGCAGCGGCACGACGATGCTCGACGTGTACTCCTCGTCCCGCTCCACTTCCTCGACCGCCCCCGCCTTCATCCGGTAGACGAAGGCCACTTTCACTGCGCGCGGCAGCGTCCCCTGCTTCTCCCACGATTTCCACTCCCTCACCCACTCCTTGCCGTCGGTGTACTCGAAGTTCAGGCTCACCGCCCGGTCGTAGAGCTCCTCGAGGGACCCGCCCTTCAGCGGCTCGTCGTCGAAGCCGGGCGAGCGGCGCCGGTAGAGGATGTAGAGGCCCGCCTCCTCGTCGTTCGGCAGCATCTGATAGCCCAGCTCCGAATAGGGATACTGGAGGGTGGTCTCGGGATCGGTCCCGTCGATGGACGCGACGAAATCGATGCGGTCCAGCTCACTCGAGGCGAAGCCGGAGTCGCGGCCCTGGAACCACTTGCCGCCGCGGTCGGGGAGGTAGACGCTCCGGAGGTCCTGGGCGATCAGGTTCATGACCGTCGGGCCGAGGTTGGCGGTGGCGAGTTCCTCCTCGACCATCCGTCCCGACCGCAGGGTGGTGATGAGGACGCTGTAAAGGACGCCCAGGATCATCGCCAGGATGGCCGTGGCGAGGAGGACCTCGAGGAGGGTGAAGCCGGCGCGGCGGGATCTCATTTGCCCGTCCCCTCCTTCGGCGTTCCCTCCGCTCCGGGGAGCGGCTGCCCGGCCGGAGTGGCGCCGGCCGGGGCGTAGACGGCGTTGGCGTCGTCCCCATCCTTGAGCCGGTAGGCGACGAGCGAGAGATTCGCCTGCTCCTCCTCCGTCATCTCGATCGGGTAGTGAACCGTGAGCGTGATCTTGAGGATCTCCTTCGGGTCGCGATTATTGTCCGGGTCGCCTGTCCCCGCCACCTCCTCCTTCTCGATCGTGCGTTCCCACGAGTACCCGGGCAGTCCCTCGAACGACCCGCTGTCGTACGGCGACTCCTGCTCGAGGTCCTTCACGCTGAGGATCTCGCCCATCTTCGCGGAGAGAAGGGTGTAGGAGAGCCGGGCGTTCTTGGCGATGGAGGCCTCGGCGATGCTCGTGTTGCGGGACAGGATCAGGGTGACGAGCGCCACGGCCAGGATGGCCAGGGCGACCATGAGTTCGATGAGGGTGAAGGCGCGCCGGAACGCCCCGGACGGGACTCCCGGGCGCCGCTCGCGCGGCGCGCCCCAGCGAGGCTGATTCATGGCGGGCCGGAGTCCTCGGGAATGGAGCGGGGCTGCTGGTATCGTTCCGAGAACTCGACGATCCCGGTGAGCGGGTTGAGCTTGATTGAGACCTGTTCGCCGTCCTCGTTCTTGAGGTGGACGATGTGGGCGATCGTGGTGCCGAAGGCGGTGACGGGAATGTCGACGCGGCCCGAGTTGCGGATGTCGCCCGGGGAGAAGGCGATGTCCTCGAACTCGACGCCGTCGGGGAGGTGGGCCTCCAGGATACGGACCCAGTGGACCTCGGGCGGGGCGGTCGCATCATCCTCGAACTCGCCCGTTCCGGCGCCGGGGATGAACGCCATCCCGACGGCGGCGGTCTGGCCGAACCCCTCCTCCTCCGGGGGCCCGGGGACGGGGACGAGGAGCCAGTAGGTGTCGGTGTCGAGATCGTACTGGATGTAGCAGTTGCGCGACCGCGAGATGCCCTCATTGACGGCGAGACGGACGGTGCTGGCGATCTCACGGGCCGCGGCGCGGAGCCGCAGGCCGGAGGTCATGAAGTCGGCCCGGGCGAAGATCACGGTGGCAATGAGGCCGATGATGAGGACCACCATGATCAACTCAATGAGCGTGTAACCCCCGGTCGAGGCCGTCGGGCGGGAGGGCGCTCTCCGCGGGCGAATGTCGAAGGGCGAATGAGGAATGACGGAAGAACGACGAATGACCTCACTCCTTGTCGTAACTCGTCACGTCCTTGTTGAAGTCGGTCCCGCCCTCCACCGCGTCCTCGCCGTAGGAGATGATCTCGTAGGCGCGCCCCTCGCGGCCCGGCTTGCGGTAGATGAAGGCGTTTCCCCACGGGTCCTTGGGGAGGTTCTTGATGTATCCCTCCGACGGCCAGTTCTTGGCGTCGGACGGCCGGGTGGAGAGTTCGTCCAGCGTGCCGGGGTACCGGCGGTTGTTCAGCATGAAGAGGTCCACCGCCTTGGAGAGTTCGCTGATCTGGGTCCGGGCGATGGTCCGGTTGGCGATCCTCTGCTGATCGGCGTAACGGACGACGAACACGGCCGCGAGGAGGCCGATGATGGCCACAACCACCATGATCTCCACGAGGGTGAAGGCGGAATCGAATCTGGGCTGGGAACGGCGCATCGGGGTCTCCCTTGTCTGCGGCGGTCAATTCTCGCGGTCCGCACTACGGCGGATCGTGCTGAGGTCACGGGCATATCCGGTGCCGCCGGGCGCCCCGTCTTCGCCCCACGACACGATCTCGTACGGGCGTCTTTCGGGACCGGGGTGACGGTACACGTAGGGATGATCCCAGGGATCGAGCGGGACCTCGTCGAGCCGCGGCGTCCCCGTCCCGGGGTCGACCGCCGTCAGGACGTCCAGCGTGTCCGGATACTTCTTCTTCTCCAGGGCGTACAGTTCCACGGCCTGCGCCAGTTGCGACAGCTGGGCGCGGGCGGCCGTCACCCGCGCCACCCGGTCGCTGTTCGACGCCTTGACCACAAAGATACTGGCCAGCAGTCCGATGATCGCGACCACCACCATGATCTCTACGAGCGTGAAGGCATCGGCGCTGGAGTTCCGGCGGCTCATGGGCGTTCCTCCGAATGGGGGTCCGCCGATTGAACGTCCGCCGCCGCCGCCGGTTGGCCGCCCGGCTACCTCAGCCTCGAAATCTCCAGGATCGGCAGCAGGATCGACAGAACGATGAACCCGACCACCACCGCCATCAGCACGATGATACACGGTTCGAGGAGCGACGTGACCCGCTGCGCCGTGACCTCGATCTCCTCGTCGTACGTCTCCGCCACCTTGCGGAGGAGGTTCTCGAGCTGCCCCGATTCCTCCCCGATGGCGATCATGTAGCCCACCACCGCCGGGAACACCTTGCTCTTCTTGATCGGGGTGGAGATGTCGGCGCCTTCCATGATCTTCGTCCGGACCTCGTCCAGCGTGACCGCCAGCCGCATGTTGTCCACGACGTTCCGAACGATGGCGATGGCCGCCATGGCCGGGATGCCGCTTTCGAGGAGCGTGGCGAAGGTGGCCGCGAAACGTGAGATCGCCTGCTTCTTGAAGAGGGTCCCGAGGATCGGCACCTTCAGGATCCAGGTGTCCCACCAGAGCCGCCCGCGGTCGGTCGACTTGATGAGCTGGACCAGCGCATACAGGGCCGCCAGGAGCGCGAGGACCAGCCACCAGTACGACTTCATGAAACTGCTGACCGCGATCAGGATCTGGGTGGGGACCGGCATCGTCCGCTTCTGCTGGATGAGGACCTGCGTGATCTTCGGGACGACGAAAACGAGCAGGAAGAGCATCACGAGGAAGCCCATCATGAGCATGATGATGGGATAGGTGAGCGCGGCCACCACCTTGCCGCGGAGCCGGTTCTGCGCCTGGAGGTAGTCGGCGAGCCGGGCCAGGATCGGTCCGAGCGTCCCCGCGGCCTCGCCGGCTCGCACCATGTTGACGTAGAGTTCGTTGAAGTAGTTCGGGTGGAAGGCCAGGGCGTCCGCGAAGGTGGTTCCGCCCGCGATCCGTTCGCGAATGTCCCGGAGGGCGGTCTCCAGGGATTTCGACTCCGCCTGCTCCACGAGCGCCTTGAGCGATTCAGAAAGCGTGATGCCGGCGTTCAGGAGGGTGGCCAGCTGCCGGGTGACGACCGCCAGTTCCGACAGGCGGCGGCGCGACAGGAACTGGGGGAGGGGGACCTTCGTCCGCTGCGCCTCCGCCGGGGTGGCGGCCCCGACCGCCGTCTGCAGGTCGGTGACGAAGAGATTCTGGACCCGGAGCTTCGTGCGGGCGTCCCGCGGCGTGTCGGCGTCGATGACGCCGGAGCGCACCTCGCCGTTGTCCTTCAGCGCCTTGTAGTGGAAGACGGGCATGAGGGCCTGGAGGAGTCGAAAGTCGAAAGTCGGAAGTCGAAAGTCGGAAGTCGAAAGTCGGAGGTTGTCGGTCGATTCCAGCGCTGAGTTCTGATTGCAGACGGGTGACTTGCGACTCCCGACTTCGGACTAGATGGTGTCCATCTGCGTCACCCGCAGCACTTCCTCGACCGTCGTGATCCCGCGCTGCACCTTCCGCGCGCCGTCCATGCGGAGGGTCCGCATCCCGGAGGCGACCGCATCCTGTTTGATCCGGTTCGAGCCCACCCGGTCCATGACCTGCTGGCGGATGTGGTCGTTCACCATGATCATCTCGAGGATGCAGGTCCGGTCGAGATAGCCGGTGCCGAAACACTTCGAGCACCCCTTCCCGCGCCAGATCACGCCGTTCTTGAGTCCCGAGCGCTCCAGGCCGATGTCCCTCAACTCCTCGTCCGTCGGGGTGTAGGGCTCACGGCAGTCCTTGCAGATGATGCGCACGAGGCGCTGGGCCCCGGCGCCGATGAGCGAGGAGGCCACGAGGTACGGCTCCACGCCGAGATCGAGGAGGCGCGTCACGGCCCCCGCGGCGTCGTTTGTGTGCAGGGTCGAAAACACGAGGTGTCCGGTGAGGGCCGACTGAATGGCGATCTCGGCCGTCTCCCGGTCGCGCACCTCCCCGATCATGATGATGTCCGGGTCCTGGCGCACGATCGACCGGAGGCCGCTGGCGAAGGTGAGCCCCTTCTTGTTCGAGACCTCGATCTGGCTGATTCCCGGGAGGTGGTATTCGATCGGGTCCTCGATCGTGATGATGTTCTCTTTCGCCGTGTTGATCCGCTTGAGCGCCGAGTAGAGGGTGGTCGTCTTCCCGGAGCCGGTGGGGCCCGTCAGGAAGACGATTCCGTGTTCGCAGCCGATGAGCTGCTGGAAGAGCTTAAGGTAGTCCTCGTCCATCCCCAGCTCTTCGAGTTCGTAGAGCCGCGCGCTCTTGTCGAGAAGACGCATCACGATCCGTTCCCCGTTCGAGGTGGGGACGGAGGAGATGCGGACGTCGATCTCGTTGTCGCCGATCCGGAGGCTGGTGCGGCCGTCCTGCGGGAGGCGGCGCTCGGCGATGTCCATCTTCCCCATCACCTTCACGCGGGAGATGATCGCCTCCTGGATCTTCTTCGGCGGCGTCATCATGTCGTACAGGATGCCGTCGATGCGGTACCGGACCTGCATTTTCTCCTCGAACGGCTGGAGGTGTACGTCGCTCGCCCGCATCTTGAGCGCCTGAAACAGGATCATGTTCACGAGCTTGATGATCGGCGCCTTGTTGGCGAGGTCGAGGAGGTCCTGCGTCCCCTCGATCTCCTTCGAGATTCCCTCGAGGTCGGCGGTGTTCAGGTCCTCGAGCATCTCGTCCACCACGTTGACTTTCTGCTGAAACGCCCGGTTGATGGCGTTCGCGATCTCGGAGCGGGTGGAGAGGACCGGGAGGACCTCCCGCTGCAGCATCGTGGCGAGGTCGTCCATCGGGTGGACGTCGAGCGGGGAGCAGGTGGCGACGTAGACGGCGCCGTGCTCCTCGCGGATGGCCATCAGGTTGTGGTTGCGGGCGAACTGGATCGGCACCCGCTCCATGAAAACGGGCGGGACGGTGAAATCGCCCAGTTTCTCGATGTAGGGATACCCGAGGTACTTCGCGAAGGCCTCGAGCATCCCGCGCTCGGTCATCACGCCGCCGGCCACGAGGGCGCGGTCGAGCGGCTCGCCCGTGGTGTAGGGGAGCGTGAGGGCGTGCTGCACCTTCTCGCGCGGGAGGGAGAGTTCGCGCTGGAGGAAGTCGGAGATGGACTCACGGGAGAGGGTGGTGGTCACGTCGGCGTCTGTTTTGGGAGAGAGACCCGGGACGACAAATGACGAATGAGGAATTCAGAATGACGAATCAATGACGAATATCGAGGTACGTTATGCCCCCTCCCGCCGCCTGGACTCCCTTTCTCCAGCCCGGCCTCCCGTCCCATTGTCATCCTGAGCCTCGGCCGCAGGCCGAGGCGAAGGATCACCAGCGTGTGCGGTTTGCAGACTCCGACGCTGGTGATCCTTCGCCCAGCCGGCCAAACGGCGACCGGCTGGGCTCAGGATGACATGCGGTAGCCTCGTACCGCCGTTCTTCGTCCGTTTTCCGCTGTTCGTTCCTCGTCCATCGTCCTTCGCCATCCCTTCTTTGCCATTCGTCATTTCTTCTTGTCCGTCTCCTTCTTGTCCTCCCCCTTGAACGGACTCTCGTAGTGGATGATGTCGAGCGAGCGCGGTCCGCCCGGATCCTCCAGATCGAGCGGTCCCACCCAGCGCCCCAGCGTGGCGTCGTAGAAGCGGCCGTGCCGCTCGCGCGAGAGACGGGCGTAGTCGCCGAACGCCTCGTCGGAGAGGATGTGCGGCGTGATGAACACGTAGTAGGTCGTCTTCTCGGTCCCCCTCGACTGTCGCTTGAAGAGGTGGCCGAGGAGCGGGATGTCCATGAAGAGCGGGAGACCGGTCTCGGAGCGGTCCTCGTTGTCCACGACCAGCCCGCCCAGCACCACCGTGAACTCGTTCGGGACCGTCACCGTCGCCGAGATGTTGCGGGTGGAGCGCGGCGGAGGCAGCCCGGCCTGGATGCTCGAGGTGTCCCCGAATCGGGAGATCTCCTGGGCGATTTCGAGGCGGAGATAATTGTTCTCGCTGATGTGCGGGGTGATGTCGAGCGAGATTCCGGCGTCGACGAAATTGTTGAAGGAGAAGGTCTGCTGTCCTCCCGCCCCGATCGTCTGCGTGCCGGTGGGACGCTGGTTCTGCGACTTGATGGTCGCTTTCACGTTGTCGTTGGTGGTCACTTCCGGGATCGAGAGGACATTGACGTTCGAACGCGTCTTGAGGGCGGCCAGGATGGCCGGGATCCGTCCCGCCTTCTCCTTCGTGAGACCGGCGATGAGACCGCTCCCGAACCCGATCGGCACCTTCACGTCGGGGATGTTGTCGCCGTCGGTGTCGAACAGTTGGGAGAGCCCGAACTGCGATCCGCCGAAGCCGCGAAGGGCGTCGGCGGCGCCGTCCACCGTGACGAACTCCGCCCCGAGCGAGAGGCTGTCGTTGCCGGTGACCTCGACGATGGCGCACTCGAGGAGCACCTGCGGCCGCCGCACGTCCAGCCGTGCGATCACGTCCACCAGTTCGTCGTAGGTCTTCTGGTCGGCCACCACGATGATGGCGTTGTTCGTCTTGTCCGCGACGAAGATCGGATTGGCCGTCCGACCCCCGGGGCCCATGCCGGTCGACGTCGAGGGTCGGGCGACCGGCACCGGAGTGGGGGTGGCCCCGGGCTGCGTCGACGCGGCCGGAACGGAGGAACTCGTCGGCCCCGTCGTGCCGATGCCGGCGTAGATGTTGTTCAGGATGCCGGCCATCTTCTCGGCGTCGGAGTGCTTCAACTGATAGATGTGGATGGAGCGCTGGGGGTTCGTTTCCGGGACGTCGAGTCGGGCGATCAGGTCCTTGATCTGATCGATCCGATCCGGCATGGCGAGAATGACGAGCGAGTTGGTGCGCAGGTCCGGAACCATCTGGAGCGGTTCCTGCTGTGGTTGCCCCCCCGCGCCCGTTCGGGGACGGATGGTCCCGGACTGGATGAGCTGCTGGGTGAGCGCCGCCACCTGCGTCGCGATGTCCCCCGCGTAAGCGTAGACCAGCTTCACCACCTCGATCACCACGTCGGGCTTCTTCTTGTCCATCAGCTTCACGATTTCCATGATGCGCCGGACGTTCAGGGCGTAGTCCGTCACCACAATCACGTCGCCGATCGGCATGAGGCTGCGGCCGTCGGTGATGAGCGGCTGGAGGACCACCTGGACTTCGCGGGCATCCACGTAGCTGAGCGGGATGATCTGCGTGATCATCTGCTCCTCCGGCGGGACGTCTTCAGGCCTTCCCCCCGTGACCTGGAGGGGTTGCTTGACGATGTTCGCCACCGGGAAGACCTTGAACATCTTGACCGGCGCTTCGCCCGGCTTCGTCTCCTTGAGGGGAATCTCCACCAGGGCCAGGCCGTTCATCTGCAGCATCGATTCGACCGCCGGGAAGTACGCTTCCACCGGGATCTTCCTCTCCGAAATCAGGTAGACCTTGGCCTTCTTCAGATTGTCGTCGTACATGAACCGGTAGCCGGTCTCCCGGGCGAGGTCTTCGAGGATGTTGACGAGGTCGACGCCGTTGTAGTTGACGTCGATCCCCTCCTCATCGCCCGCGGCGGCGGCCGGGGCCGCCGGCGGAGGGGCCGGAGGGGCCTGGGCGCCCGCGGGGCGGGCGAACGAGAGGGCGAGAGGAATGAGGAGGGAGAGAAGGACGGTTCGGGTGGACTGAAGACGCATGGAGTGCTCCTTGGCCCGTGAAGAAACCGCACGCCCTGAGCGAGGCGGCCGCCGCAGGCGGACGCCGAGTCGTAGGGCGATCGCGCCCATCGACCCCCCGCATCCCCACCCACCGCCCGGCGGCGACGTCACCGTCTCGCGAGATTCAGACGAAGCCGCACGGGGACGATCAACTCAGACTCCCCGTCGGCCATCACGACCTTCCGGGGAGCAATATCGGCAATTCTGGCCCCGGTCACTGCGTCTCCCAGCGCAAGGGCCTGTTCCGACCCGGTGACAGAATATTCAATGATAGGTCTTCCCTCGCCGGAAGTCAAGCCCAGGAGGCGGACTTCGAGGGCAGGGAGGGCGATGGTGGCGTTGACGCGGGGGGGCGGCGGCGGCCCGGGGAGGGGGTCCCGGGGAGGGCCGCTCCTCCACGCGGCGATGCCCTCCGGGCGGATCGGCCGGGGGGCGATCGGGAGGCCGTCGGAGGCGATGGCCGACCATTCCCCGGCCCGGACCCGCACCGTTCCCCGATCGCCCACCAGTTCCACAACCCCCTCGGCCACCTCCACCGAGAGCCGCGGGGTGGGAGAGGGCTCCGTGGCCGGCGCGGCGGGCCGGAAGGCGACGAGCGAGAGGGGGCCATCGACCGGCCCCAGGACGGCGAACCCCTGCTGTTCGCACAACGACTCGAAGGCCGCACGGAGGTCCGAGGCGGTGCCGCCTCCGAGTTGGAACGTGACTCTCGTTCCCGCGGCCTCCGGAGGCGGCGGCGCAATCCTCACGTCGAGAGCGAGGCTCACCGCTTCCACCACACGGGCAAACGGGGCCTCCTCGAAATTGACCCCGGGGACATTGCGCGGGTCGATCACCTCCGGCGCCGACCCCGGCGCCCGGTCCTGTCCGCAGCAGTCCCGGCCCGATCCGCGGTCGGCGGATGCGGCGACGAACAAGACGGCCATCACCACGGCAAGAAGAATGAGGCGGCGCATGGTCTTTCTCCTTTGGCCTTGCCGGTTACCCGTCACCGGTATCGGACGTTGAACTTCGTTCCGACAACCTCAATCCGGTTTCCGTCCGGCGCTTCGAAGAACAGGCGCCCCGTTTCCCGGTGGTGCAGTTCGGACCAGCATTCCCCGCGCAGCAGCGTGATGGTGTCATCCCGCGAATCCGGCAGTGCGGGAACGAGCGAGATACAGGTGTCGGCGTTGAGTGTCAACCGCCCCTTCACCGGATCGTCGATCACGGCGAAGCCGTGGCGGGCCGTGCGGAGGCGGTCGCCGGGGCCCAGAACCTCATCCTTGCGCGCCTGCTCCCAGCGGCTCTGGCCCGGACGCTGGACCTCGACGACGCCGACGCGGTCGGTCACCCGGAAGGCGAACGGGGCGCGGTCGGCGGACGACTCCGGGCCGCGGCTGAAGACGGCGAGCATCAGTCCGGCCGCGGCGGTAAGCGGGAGGGTGAGCCAGAGGAGCCGGAGGCGACGCCGCCCGGACACGGGTCTCCCACCCGTGCCGGAGAGCGGCGCTGATGCGCCGCGCTCTACTTCGGCTGCTGGGGCGCGCCGCGTCGGCGGTGCCTGCGGGGTTGTCACCGCCAGCATCGCCGCTACCGCCGCCTCCCGCCGTTGCGCGCTCGCCGCCCGCTCCGGGACGGCCGAGAACCGGTTCAGGGCGGTCGAGAGGCGCTTCAGCTCCGTTCCGCACTCCGCGCATTCGCGGCAGTGCGTCCGGGTCGCCTCGCGCTCCGCGACCGGGAGATCGTCGAGCAGGAGGGAGGGGATCTGGAACTGGATGTCTCGACAGGGCATGGAAAGCTCCATCTCGGGTTCCATTTGCGGGTCGGTGCGTCGCTTCCGCGACGCACTCCAAGGCCGGCATACCTAGGCCTCCCGGATTCTCCGCTCCTCTCCGGGCGGCGCCTCCGCGGCCTTCACCCCCAGCGCCTTCCCTAGCTGCCGCACCGCATCATGCACCCGGAACTTCACGGTCCCGACCGGCGCCTCGACGATTTCGGCGATCTCCTCGTACGAGAGCCGGTTGTACACCCGCAGGATGAGCGACTCGCGGAGGATCGGCGAGAGGGTGGCGATCGCCTCCCGGAGGCGGGTGGCCTCCTCCCGGGCCGCTGCCGCCTCATCCGGGGCCTGCTGCCGGGCGGCGAGGGCCTCCGAGAAGGGGATCACGCCGCCGCCGTCCTCCGCCACCGGCGCATCCAGCGAGACCTGTCGCACGAGTCGCTGGTGCTTGTGGTAATCGAGGCAGAGATTCCGGGCAATCGTAAACACCCACGTCGAAAAGGCGGCCCGGGGTTCGTACGCGGGAAGCGCCTGCACCACCCGCACGAAGGTCTCCTGGAAGAGGTCCTCCGCCAGTGCCGGGTTTCCAACCGACCGCTCGATGAAGTTGAGGAGCGGCCGCTCGAACAGTTCGACGACGCAGCGGTACGCGTCGGCCTCGCCGGCGCGCAACCCCTCGATCAGGTGTTGGCTGATCCGCTCCATCGCGTCTCCCTGAACGACCGGCCCCGAGCGGGGTTGGGTGCATCTCACTAGTCAGCGGTTCGGGATTTCACCGCCAGGGAGAGGCATCCCAGACGAGGATCGTCGTGTCCACCCCTCCGGCCGCCAGCCAGCGACCTTCGGGCGAAAACGATACAGTCGTGACGCCGCTTTCCTGACCGTCGAGCACGGCAACGCAGGCGCCGTCCTCGATTCTCCACACCCGGATCGACTTCTCCCCTCTTCCTGCAGAGGCCAGCAGGCGGCCGTCAGGGGAGAAACATGCCGACACAGGGACCTGCGTATGGCCGCGAAGGACCCAACGCTCCCTGCGCGTTGTCCGCTCCAGGACTCGGACCACCGGTTCCGCCACCGTTGTCACCCGGGGATTGACCTTGAGTTCTTCCTCGCTCGCCTGGCGAAGTTGGCCGCACACGGCGATCAGGGTCGTGTCCCGGCTCAAGGCTCCCCCGCTGGAGGGTCGCGGATCGATTTCAAAGGACTCGACCTCCTCACCGCCTGCCGCCTCTCTTGAGGCGATCCTCCCGCTCCAGGTGCGGGAGAGGATCCGGGAGTCATCCGGCGAGAATCTGAGATCGAAGGACGTTCCCTTGTGAGAAGCAACCCGCCAGACGAGTTGCGGCGGATCGACCGTCCAGAGTTCCACCTTGGAGGCGCCGTTCGAGAGGGCGAGCAGGTCGCCCTTTCCGTTGTAGGACACGGAGCAGACCCCGAACATCTCGTTCCCGATCTCCCGGTGCGCCGTGCCTTGAAGGTCCCAGATCCCCAACCCTTGTCCATTCCCCGCCGCCAGCGATCGACCCTCCGGGGAGAACGCGAGCGAACTTGACCGCAGGTGCCGCGAGGTGAGGGTCCGCCAGGGCTTCCACGTTTCCGTTTCCCAGACCAGGATTCGCGGGTCCGTTTCATGCGCGATCGAGGCGAGCCTCTTTCCGTCCGCGCTCCAGGTGAGGGCGACGACCGACGAGCGGTGCCCTGCGAAGTCCAGCCATCGCTTCCCCGAGTCTGCCTCCCACACCCCCACGGTCCCCCCCTCGCCTCCCGCCGCCAGTTTGCGGCCATCCGGAGACCAGGCGAGAGACCAGATCGTGCCCCTGGCCATGGGGAGGGAGAGCGCTTCCTCACCGTTCCCGGTATCGTAGATTCGGAGGATCCCCCGACCGTCTCCCGACGCCAGCCGGGCGCCGTCGGGAGAGAACTCCATCGTCCGAATGAAGTCTCTTCCTCCGGACAGCGCCGGCAGCGCCCCGCCCGAGGGGAGCGACCAGCGGACCGGTCCCGATCGCCTCGAGACGCCCGCCACGACCCCTCCATCCGGAGAGAAGCACAGGGAGGAGACGGCGCCTTCGCCGCCGGAGAGGGATGGCCCCTCCTCCCCTGTCCCGAGGTCCCACCAGCGCACCGAGGAAGACCCCCGCATCCCCGGTTGGGACCACGCGGCCACCAGCCGGTTCTCATCGGGTGAAACGGCGAAGGCGGCGGCCCCTTCGATTCGCACCGGCAACACCTCGACCGGGTCGCCGGTCGGGATGTCCCAGGCGCGAACCACCCCCGACTCCTCGAGCCGGTACACGCGGGGATTCCTCTTCGAGAAGAACTCCGCCTGGGGGTCCGCCGAGGAGATGCGCTGCGTCGGGGGACCGATGCAATGCAGGAATCTCCCCGTGGAGACCTCCCATACCCAGAGGTTTTTCCACGAGGAGAGGGCCGTGAGAAAACGTCCATCCGGCGTGAAATGGAGCCCTCCCGGCGCGACCCCCTCCACGGGCAGCGTCCTCACCCGCCTTCCGGTCTCCGCCGACCAGAGGTGGACTTCCTTGAGTCCACCCCCGGACGCGATGAGCGTTCCGTCGGGCGAGCAGGCGACGGCGAATACGAATTGACCCTCCCTCCAGCGGGTCGTCCCCAGCCTTGCGACGGCGCCCGCCGGCAGCGGGTCCGGATCCGGATCGGGGGTCGCCTCAGGCGGGAGCGACTGGATCTCGCCCACTTCCAGGCTCACCGATGAACTCGTGGTGTCCGGCTTGCCTCGCTCCTGCGCGCGCACGTAGACCATTACCGCGATGAGCATTCCCACGATGACCACGACCCCCGTCCGGAGTGATTTCCAGCCGCGCGGCATGTGGGTCTCCTCGAGTACAGATTGCGTCCAGCCTACTTCCGTCTCCTCCCTCGTGCAAGGAGGATTCCCGTCCTCCGCGCGCATTGACGATCCTCGAATCGCATGATAGTCTCTATCCGGTGCGGTCCCCCCTCTCCTCTCCCCGCACCGCGAATCTCGAGGGAAGGAGTGAACCGTGACTTCCAGAACGATGTTTCCGGCCGCGTTCATTCTTCTGACGATGCTCTTCCGGCCGCTTCCGGCCCCGGCCCAGGAGGAGGCGCCCCAGGGCAAACGCCTGAAGGAGATGCTGAACTCCGGGAGGGTCTCGAGGGACAAGCGGCTCGCCGACCAACTGGTGGATCTGCTTCAGGCCGGCAAGGTCCAGGAGTTCAACAAGCTGCGACAGGCCCATGTCGCTGAGTGGATCAATCTCTCGGATCGAAAGGAGGCGCGCTCCCGCGGCTTCTCGCTCGAGAACCTCGACCTGAAGGGGATCGACCTGTCCCGCTTCATTTTCGGCCCTGTTTCCTTCTCGGGGAGCGATCTCCGCGAGGCCATTTTCCGGGAAAGCTACCTCGTGGGGGCGACGATGCAGCGTCCCCGGTCCCTTGAGGAACCGCTCTCCCGGGACCGACTCCGACTGACCCGGCTGGACAAGGCCGATTTCCGCGGCGCCGTCCTCTTCGAGGGCCCCGCCTCTGTCGAAGAGGCGCGGGAAATGATGGACGACGAGGATCTCCGGAACGCCGGGAGCGCTGATTTCTCCTATGTCGACATCAGCGGCGCCACCTTCGACGATCCGATGCCCCGGATCAACGACGAGGGGTGTGAGCTGCTCCGCAAGGCGGCCAATGGCACCCTGGACGGCTATTTCAGGAGCGCCGTCGGGACCGACATCGCCTCCGGCGGGACCGAGATGGAGAACCCGCTTCGTGCGGTGGCGGACACCTATGCCGAGGCCTGGAAAAAGGCCGGACTCGATCTGGAACGGGCGAAGAAGATGAAGTGCGTCCGGATCGACGGCCACTTCGCGGGGGCCGGAAGCCAGGATTTCGTCGGGGCGGACCCCGACCTGCTGCTCGTCCTCGGCGAAGGATTCTACACCCACGGGAACATCACGACCGCCGGTCCGGTCCTGGCTCTCGGCGAAGCGGGCGGCGGGACGATGTTCGTTTCGGGGACGTGGATCTTCTTCTCCGATGAGAGTCGGCCGCCCTGGCGGGTCTTTGCTCCGCAGGTCATGATTGGACCAAACGTGCATGCCGGCGGAAACGGGGCCGTCGCGAGCCCCGTCGTCCACGGCTCCTTCGGACTGGCGCCCTCCTCGAAGGACGACTGGATTCGTCGGGTGCTCAAGGAATTGCCGCTCGAAGAGGCGTACCAGCGGCTGCGCTCCAGTTCCTACGACAGTCCCCTCTATGTGGACGATGTCGGGCGCCCCACCCGTCTCTCCGAGATCCTCTCGAAGGAGGACTTCGAGGCGCTGATCAAGGACAAGCCGGACTTGGCGGAGGCTCAGGGGATCGAACTCTCGGGCGAACACTTCGGCTCGCGAAGCCGCGACGTGGTCGGTCGCGACGCGAAGGTCGTGACGGTCATCGGTCCCAAGTTCTCGTCGCACGACTCGGTCTTCTGTGCCGGTCCCATCATCATCGTCGGGGCGGGGGGGGCGAAGCCGTGGGTGCAGGTGGTCGCCTCGCAGTCCTGGGTCCGCCAGATCGGACGGCACCGATGTGAGCGGGTAGTGGCCCTGGACAGTTCCGGCGGGGTGAAGGCCTCCACGAAGTCGGTGCTGGAAGACGAGGAGGAGCACCTGATTCCGGAAGTCGCCGATCCGGCGCTCCTGAAGAAGCTCCTGGCGGAGAAGTCGATCGAGGACTGTTACAAGAAGTGCAACGCCTTCGCGGAGATGCGTCCCCCGACGTCGCTGGGGGAGTGCGGCCAGCCCCGGTCGCTCAAGGAACTTCTGAAGCCGGAGGACCTCGAGTCGCTCGTGAAGCAACATCCGGAGATCGCGGACGCCCAAGGGGTGCTGCTGGAAGGGGAGAAACTGGGCGCGGGGGCGATCGACATCCTGGGGACCGATTCGAAGCTGGTGACCGTAGCCGGCCCCGGATTCAAGTGCCACGGCATGGTTTTCAGCGCCGGACCGGTGGTGGTTCTCGGCGACGAGAAGGGGACCGGACCCTGGGTGCGTTTCATCGCCACGAAGCGGTGGATCGGTGTTATTGGAAAGCACCGCTGCTATCGCACGGCCGCGGCGGAGTGAGGGGGGAAGGTCCGTTCTGTGGTCAATCCACATTCCTCATTCGACTTTCTCCGGGTGAGGGTGTACGATGCCGCCCGCCATGCTCCACCCCGTCCTCACCGGTGTCCGCGTCCTCGATCTCTCCCGCATGCTCGCCGGGCCGTACGGGACCCTCCTCCTGGCCGATCTCGGCGCTGATGTCATCAAGATCGAGGACCCCGAGGGGGGGGATCCCACCCGCCTCATCGGGCCCCCCTTCGCCGGAGGCGAGTCCGCCTACTTCCTCGGCATCAATCGCAACAAGCGCTCCCTCGCCCTCGATCTGACGAAGCCGGAGGGGCGGGCCGCCTTTCACGATCTCGTCCGGAAGAGCGACGTCGTCTTCGACAACTTCCGCCCCGGAATCCTCGAGAAGCTCGGCGCGGATGACGCAACGCTGCGCCCCCTCAACCCGCGGATCATCACCTGCTCGGTCACCGCCTTCGGCGAGGAGGGGCCGTATCGCGATGTTCCCGCCTTCGACCTCGTCCTTCAGGCGATGGGGGGCGGGATGAGCGTCACCGGCGAGCCGGGCCGTCCGCCGGTCCGCATGGGTTTTCCGATCGGCGACCTCGCCGGCGGGATGTTCGGCGCCTATGCGGTCGCCGCCGCCCTCTATCGTCGCGAGAAGACCGGGACGGGAGAGCACCTCGACCTCGCCCTCCTCGACTGCCAGGTGGCGCTCCTCACGTATCTCGCGCAATATCACCTGCTCGACGGCCGCGTCCCGGGGCCCCAGGGCTCGGCGCACGAGAGCGTGGTGCCGTACCAGGCATTTCAGACCGCCGACGGCTGGATCGTCGTGGGGATCTTCGTCGAGAAATTCTGGGCGAGTTTCTGCGGGGCAATGGACCTCCCGGAGCTGGCCTGCGATCCCCGGTACGACACGAACTTGAAGCGCGCCGCGGCCCGGACAGAGCTCTTGCCGATTCTCGAACGCCGATTTCTCGAACGCCCCTCCGACGCGTTGATACGGCGCCTCTGGGAGGCAGGGGTCCCGAGCGGGCCGATCAACTCCGTCGACCGCGCCGTCCGCGATCCCCAGGTGACGCATCGCGGAATGGTGGTCACCACCGAACACCCGAAGGCGGGTCGCGTAGACAGCGTAGGGTCGCCGGTGCGGTTCCCGGAGGCCGGCTCCTCCCCTTCGCGACCCGCGCCGCTCCTCGGGGAGCAGACGGAGGCCATTCTGCGCGAGGTGTGCGGGTACGAGACCGGTCGGATCGCGGAGTTGCGCCGGAGCGGGGTTTGCGCGTAGGGCCGCCCCCCTCCCCCTACCCCCTCCCCTGCGGGGAAGGGGATACAGATTCGATGGCTCGCCCACTCCGAAGTAGAGGATGCGTCCGTGAACCGCCGCCCCACGTCTTTCCGCGCTCCCTGCCTCGCCCGATTCGCGGCGGCGGCGCTGCTCGGCCTGTTCCTGGGGTCCGACCTCGCTCTCGCGCAGGGGGGTGACGAGCGCGAGGTCACCGACCCTCATGCCGCCCCCGCCGGCCTATGGCCGGCTCAGATGACCGTCACCTGGCCGATGGGGACTCAATACGTCCCCGGTTGGGTGCCCGTGATCGTGAGAATCCAGTACAGCGGGAAGACGGCTGTCGAGGCCCGGTGTCGCATCTCGCTGCGGGAGACCGGGGCGGGGCCCGGGGCGGAGCCGAGCCAGGTGGTCTACGCCCCGGTTTCGCTCTCGCCCGGGTCGAAGAAGCAGCTTTGCCTCTATCCCCTTCTCGGTTCGCAGTACTACTGGGCGGATCTCGGGGTGGAACTGCTCGGGCCGGACGGCCGTTCGCTGGGAACGCGGTTCGACCAGCGGTTCGAGTGGGGCGGTGATGGCGTCACGGTGCCGTCCCTCGGAAGGAACCCTGCATCCTCCCCCGTGCCCACCTTTGTGATCCGGAATCAGCCGGGCAACTGGAGCCAGACCCAGGTGCGAGCCCATCCCTGGGACCCGGCGGATGCCCCCGACCGCTGGATCGGCTACTCGCGGGCCTCGCTCGTCGTCCTGAACGATTGTCCCCTCGACACCTTCCGGCCCGAGTCCGAACGCGCCCTTCTCGACTGGGTGGCCCGAGGCGGGGCCGTGCTGATTTCTCCCGGGAAAGACCCCGCCTGGCTTTCGGGCCGTCTGATCAAGGCCCTCTGGCCGGATGGAGCGGTTGCGGAGGAACGATCGCCGGACGATTTCGTCACGGTCGAGATCCTGGGGATGCGCATCACTTCCGAGACTACGACTTCGGCCAACGGTACGATCACGATCAAGGGATCAATAAGTATCTCCTCGGAGGGGAGTTCATCGCACGCGTTTGACCCGTCCACCCTCCCCTCCCGCATCCCGTTCGCGCGGGTCGAGGGCGAGCCGCTGATCGCGCTCGCCGACGGCAAGACGCCGTTCCTGTGCCGCCGACCCTACGGCTTCGGCTGGGTGTACTTTATCGGAGTCGATGTCTCGGCCCCGCCCTTCGCGAGCTGGCCCGGGCGGGAGGCGATGTGGACCGAGATCGTCACCCTCGCCCGGAACCAGCCGGGTCGAAACGACACCTTCGCCGCCCGGTCCCCCTACGATCTCTCTCAGAACATCCGGGGGCGGGTGGATTTCGACGCCGATTCCTTCCTCGCCCTGCTGTCGCGCCGTCTGACCCGGCTTCCCCCCGTCCTGCTCGTCATTGTCGGAATCCTCGCCTATCTGGCGGTGGTGGGACCGGTGAATTTCTTCTGGCTGAGGAAGCGGGGGCGGCACCAGTGGCTCTGCCTCACGATTCCGGCCGTCGCCCTCGTCTTTGTGATCGCGAACCTCCTGCTCGGGTACGCCAGCCGCGGACTCAGCACGGTGGGGCAGCGGCTGGTGGTCACCGAGGTTCCGGACCACGCCGGGCCCGCCATCGAGACCCAGTACTACGCCCTCTGCTCGGCCGCCTCGGCGCGCTACCGGTTCTCCGCCGATTCCGCCGCGATCCCGTGGCGGGTCCCGGCCGGCGGAGAAGGCCCGTGGGGTCTGGTGGCGCGGGGGACCTGGAGGCAGGGGGGGGCCTATGCCCTCGAAGACACCCCGTTCCAGACCTGGGACCTCGGCTACTTCCGGTCGGACGCGGTTCGGCCGGCGTTTGGTCGGGTGCAACTCATACCGGCGGGGGAGGCCTTTCTCGTGAAAAACGAGTCGGCACATCCGCTGAAGGCGGGGGTGGTCTTTCTGGGGAACCTGACTTGGGCCGTCGAGGCCCTCGCCCCGGGTCAATCGGCCCGAACGGGGGCGATGCTGAGCCGGGGGGAGGGACCCAGCCGGCACGACCCCGCGTTTGAGTTCATGGGGCTTTCTCCCAAGGGGGTGGAGGAGGGGGTGCTGAGGTACATTGTGGGAGACGGCCAGGCGTGATCGTGCACGGCCCGATTCCCCGTGCCCCCGCCGGGACCGGGCCGGATCCGAAGGAGGACTCGCGCCACAAGTAGAGAAACGAACGGACGAAGACGAGTACGAGTACGAGCACGAGTACGGGCGAGATTTCCGGTGTCCTGACCTCCGTTCTTGCTCCGTTCCCGTTTCCTTTCCTGCTTCCTTTGCTGTTTCTGTGTGCGAGGTTACCGCCCCTGACGTTGTCATCCTGAGCGTAGCCCGCCCCGCAGCACGTGCTGCGGGGGCGACGCGAAGGATCGCCAGCCTTGACCGAGACAACGCACATTCGCGCGTATGCGCTGGCGATCCTTCGCGTCGGGCTGCGCCCGACGCTCAGGATGACAATGCGGTAACCTCGTACGTTTCTGCTTCTGTCTCTGTTTCTGCTTCTGTTCTTGTTTCTGTTTCTGCTTCTGTTCTTGTTTCTGTTTCTGCTTCGCTTCTCCTATCATCTTCCCTTCCGTCCGTTGTTTCAGTGCCTTCAGCGCCTTCAGTGGCTCTCTTTTTCTCTGTGTCCTCCGCGTCTCCGCGGTTCCCCCGGGCGACATGATCGAACTCGACCGTCTCTCCAAGACCTACGACGACGCCCTCGCGGTGGACCGGCTCTCGTTCACCGTCCAGACGGGCGACATCTTCGGTTTCATCGGCCCGAACGGCGCCGGAAAGACGACCACCATCAAGATTCTGGCCACGCTCCTCGATCCCACGGCCGGCGCGGCCCGGATCGACGGCATGAGCGTGGTCGACGAGCCCGAGGCGGTCCGGCGGATCGTCGGCTTCATGCCCGACTATTACGGCGTCTACGACGGCATCAGCGTCTGGGAGTTCCTCGACTTCTTCGCCGCCACCTATGGCCTGCGGGGCGCCCAGCGGCGCAAGGTGGTCGAGGACGTGATGGCGCTCACCGACCTCGCCCCGCTGCGCGACAAGCTGATGGTCTCGCTCTCGAAGGGGATGAAGCAGCGCGCCTGTCTCGCGAAGATCCTCCTCCACGACCCGAAGGTGCTGATCCTCGACGAGCCGGCGGCCGGGCTCGATCCCCGCGCCCGGATCGAGTTCCGGATGCTCCTCAAGGAACTGCGGTCGATGGGGAAGACGGTCTTCCTCTCCTCGCACATCCTCACGGAGCTGGCCGACGTCTGCAACCGGGTGGCGATCCTCGAACGCGGGCGACTCGTGGCGGCCGGGACGGTGGATGAGATCGTGGCGGGGATCGCGCCGGTGCGCGCCTGGCGCTTCACCCTGGCCGCCGAGGCGCCCCGGGCGGCGGAACTCTGCTCGAAGTTCGCGAAGGTGCGCGCCGCGACGGTGGAGGGGAACGCCGTGCGAGTGGAGGTCGAGGAAGGGTGCGAGATCCCGGCCCTCGTGAAGGTTCTGGCGCTGGCCGACCTTCCCATCGTGGGGCTGGCGGAAGAGAAGATCGGACTCGAGGACGTGTTCATGAGGACGACGAAGGGGGAAGTGGCGTAGGCCGGGCGGCCTCCCCCCTCACCCCCGCCCCCTCCCCGCGGCAGGGTGAGTAGGGACTGGCCTCCGTAGTTTCCCTCCCCCCAGAAGGAGGAGGGTAGGGACTGGCCTTCGTTGTTTCCCTCCCCCCGAAGGGGGGAGGGTAGGGAGGGGGGAGCGGGCTGGCACGCGGAAAGGGGCGCTCCCCTCCCCCTACCCCCTCCCCTTCGGGGAGAGGGAGACAACGGATGTTTCCCTTCCCTCAGAGGGGGGGGACGGCGTGGTTTCGCTTGAGGACAATCCGACAGATGGCCCTTTTCGCCCCTGCCGCCGCCAGTCTCTGGCGCGACCGCCTCGCCCGGCTGGCCGCCCTGCTTCTTCACCCCATCTGCATCCGCGAGTTCCGCGGGATGTTCCGGTCGCTCCGCTTCTTCTGGACCTACTTCGCCCTCCTTGGCGGGATGGGGTTCGCGATCATCCTCGTCATGCTCACGGTATCCGTCGGCGAGGTGGCGAATCCCGGCGACATCGGCTTCCGGGTCTTCGCGATCTTCTGCCTCCTGCAGGCGATCGGACTCGGGCTGGTCGTTCCCGCCATCGGGTGCACCGGGCTCGTGGCCGAGCGGGAGCGTCACACATTCGACCTCCTGATCACTTCCACCCTCACCCCCGGGGAGATCGTCTGGGGTAAGTTCAGCGCCACGCTCGGGTACTCCGCCCTCCTTCTGGCCTCGGCCCTTCCCCTGGTCAGCCTTTCCTTCCTCTTCGGCGGGGTGAGCCCCGCGATGCTTCTCGGATCGTATGCGGTGCTGTTCCTCCTGGCCGCCTTCCTCAGCGCCCTCGGGATCTTCGTTTCCTCCGTCTCGAAGACGTACGCCCGCGCCATCATCACCGGGTACATCCTGACGATTGTGCTCGGCGGGTTCATCTGCGCGGTGTTCGAACGTCCCCTCGAACGCATGCTCGACTACGCGCTCCTGGGTCGTTCGCATCGTCCATGGACCTGGTGGAGGCTGGGCGGGAGCTTCGAGGAGTGGATGGGGAGGGTCGTGTTGCCGGCCTATCTGTACGTCGCCGGGGTCGCCTTCTTCATGATCGCCGCCGCGAACCGGCTCAAGCCGCCGGTGGCCAACAAGACGACGAACATGAAGCTCTTCTACGCCCTGTTCATGGCGGCCGGTCTGACGGGGTGGGGGGTCTATCTCTCCGAGTCCCGGATCGCCGGCACGCTCAGCGCCTCCATGCACCGCCAGATCGTCCTCGTCTGTCTGATGATGGTCGCCGTGCTCGCCCTCCTCTCCACGGCCTTTGCCTGCGAGTCGCCCGAGATTCCGCTCCGGATCCAGCGCCGGATGGCCGCCTGGAGGGGATGGAGGGCCTGGCTGCGCGCCTGGGGACCGGGAAACATGGCCGGGGTCCGGTTTGCGGTCTACACCAACGCCGCGCTCCTCCTCGGGACCCTCCTGTTCGTCCAGCAGGCCGAGTTCGGCGGACGCGGGTGGTTCAGCGACGCCTTCACCTTCGGGTCCGGCGACTGGCTGGTGTTGCCGGCGACCGTCGCGGTGATCCTCGCGCTGGTCTACGCCGCCGCGGCGCACGGGGCCTTCTGGGCCACGGTCTTCCGGAAGCCCGCCTACCCGTACATCGTGCAACTCGGGGTCGCCCTCATCGCGCTTTCGGCCTCGCCGATCTGGCGGGGAATCTGGTATGCTGCGAAGCCGTGGGAGGAGCGTCGATTCGGCCGTCTCTTCGTACTCGACGTTACCAACTTCCCGGTGACGATCGCCTCGATCTGGGACGGGCTGCAGAACGGGGTGCAGGCGGACGTGCCGTATGCGTGGACGGTGAACCCCGACGGCGGGGGCCTCTTTTTCGATGAGCGGAGCGGTGAGCCCGTGCTTCCCCTGTGGATCGCCTTTGTGACGCTTCACGTGGCGGTCGGGATTCTGTTCTCCGTCTGGGCCTCGCACCGGATGCACCGCCGGGCGGCCGCGGTGGCGCTCCTGCAGGGGGCCCCGCCCGCCTCGCCTTCGACAGGACCCTGATGCGCCTCCCGCTCCTCTGCCTCGGCTCTCTGCTGCTCTTCGCCGCTCCTCTGGTGGCGCAGACCCCAGGATCGTCCGAGGTCACCCTCGAAACCGCCCTGGGTCTGCAGGGATGGGCCCGCGCGGGCGCCTTCTGCCCGGTGCGGGTCACGCTCGGGAACTCCGGGACGACCTCGCGAACCGTCACCGTCGTCGCCACCGGAATGAACGCCGACGACGTCCCCTGCGCGGTGCGCCACACCGTAGAGCTTCCTCCGGGATCGAAGAAGCACGCCTGGTTGCTGGTCCCGTCCTGGCGGCTTGAGGCGGACGAGATCGCCGTCTCGCTCGAGGACGAAAAGGGCGCCGTCCTTCAGCGCGCGCCGGATCCGATCCCGACGGTGACGACCACCTCCGGGTGGTTCGTGGTCGTCGTCGGGTCCCGTTCGCTCGGCCTCGCCCCGGTGAAGATCGAGGACCGCGCGCCGGTCGTCCCCGTTCTGCTGGCGCCGGCGGAGCTGCCGGACCGGTGGGCGGCGCTCGCGGGGGTGGACGCGATCCTGTGGCACGCCCCGTCGGCGGGCGAGTTCGAGTCCCCCGCCCAGATCCGGGCCCTGCTCGACTGGACCGCGGCGGGCGGGACGCTCGTCCTCTGCGGGATCGACGATCCGAACGCCCTCGCCGCCCTTCCGCTTGACGCGGCGCTCCCGGCCCGGCCGCGCGGAAGCGTCGAAGTCACGAGCCTCAAGTCGATGGGCGAGTTCGCCGGTCACCCGGCCCCGATCTGCACGGCGCCCGTGCTCGTGACCGAGTGCAGCGATCTCCGTGGCGGGGTGCTGCAGAGCGAGCGCGGACTGCCGATCCTCATCGTACGCGCCTACGGGACCGGCCGCGTGATCCTGATGACCGTCGATCCGGCCCGGGAGCCCCTGGCCCGCTGGGGCGGGATGGACCCGTTCTGGCGTCGGCTGCTGGGGATCGCGCCCGACCGGCCCGAACCCGTGAAGACGGCGGCCGACATGAGGCGGGGCCGGGCGGAGGCGATCGCCCGGTCGCTCCGGGCCTCCGGGATCACCCCGATGCCGTTCGGCCGCGTCTTCCTCCTGCTGTGCGTCTACCTCGCCGTGATCGGCCCGCTCGACTACTTCCTGCTGAAGCGGCTTGGCCATCTCGAGTGGACCTGGTTTACGCTGCCCTGCTGGGTGATGCTGTTCAGCCTCGTGGTCTATCTCGTGAGCCGCCGGGGTCGGGAAGAGCAGGCGCTCCTCCATGAGGTGAGCGTCTGCGATGTGGCGTCCGACCGCGTCTCGGCCTGGACCTGGACGGCCGTGTGCCGGCCCACCACCGGGCCGGTCTCGCTCGTTCCGGTGCGGGGCCCCGGGGCCACCCTCCCGCTCTCGAGCGGCGGGGCGGGGAGCAACCTCTTCGGCCGGTCGCTCGATCTCCGCGAGGAGGCGAAGGGGACCCGTCTCGAAGGAGTACCGGTGGCCGCCTGGGACTGGGCGCTGGCGCGGACGGCCTGGTCGGCGGAAGACCTCTCGAAGGGGGGATTCGCCGCCACCGGGTCGACGGGCGGCGAGATTCGCATTCAGAACCGCACGGGATGGGACCTCACGGAGGTGGAGTGCGTCACGAAGGAGTGGGTGCAGGCTTTTCCCGAGTGGAAGGCGGGGGGGACGGTGATGCTCGGCGGGCTCGGGTCGCCGGGGGTGGAGCGGATGAGCGACTGGGCGACGCGGAACTCCGTCGTGGCGGTCGCGGAGAATCCCTCGGCCCCGGACGGCGACGTGCTCGAACCGAGCGTCACGGCTTCGATCGCGGTCCTGACCTGGCTGCGTCTCCGGCTTGACCCGCCCGTGCGGGGATCGGACCCGCCGGTCGCTTCGATCGAGGCCCCTCGCGGCGCGCTGCCGGCCGATTGTTCGTCGGGACTCCGGGAAGGGACGGTGGTGATCGTCGCGCGGTGGGAATCGCCACCGGCCGTGATGGTTTCCCCGGGCGCCGAGGGGAGGACCCGCCGGTTCGCGGTGGTGCGGAGCGTGGTGGAGGTGGGGAGGTGACCGTGAAGTACGTGGATAGGGAACGACAGACGCGAGAATGTCGTCTCCGAACACCTTGCTTGACTATATCGTTTGAGTTATTCTGGGTTGGGGGTTGGGGCGTCCGCTGACTGGGAGAAGAAAACGCATGGCGAACGATCCACTCCTGCACCGCATCACCACTAACCCGGAGATCTTCGGTGGGAAACCGATTATCCGAGGGATGCGGATTTCCGTCGAACTGGTCCTGAGCCTTCTCGCGCAGGGTGTGAGTGAGAACGAGCTGATCGCCGACTATCCCGATCTTCAGCATGATGACGTGCGGGCATGCCTGGCCTACGCTCACGCCGTGATCGCGAACGATTCCCTCGACGCCGTGGAGACCGCCGGGAAGTGAGATTCCTGATCGACCGGTGCGCAGGCCACCTCCTGGCTGAGTGGTTGAGGGCTCGCGGCCACGACGTCGCGGAGTCGCGGGATCGAGGTCCCGATCCGGGGGATCGAGCAGTTCTGGGTTGGGCGCATGCCGAGGGGCGGGTGCTCATCACGCTCGACAAAGACTTCGGTGCCCTCATCTTCGGTCAATCCGCTCCCCACTCCGGACTCATCCGGCTGCCTGATGTTCCTGCGGCCGTGCGCATCACGATGATGGAGAGAGTTCTTGATCGACATGAGGCGGATCTGATGTCTTCGGCGGTCATCACTGTTCGAGGCTGGAGAATCAGAATCTCCAGGTCTGAAAAGTCACCATGATCGAAATCCGCTCCCTCGGCAAGATGTACGGTCGGATGTGGGCCGTGAAGGACCTCTCGCTCTCCGTGGCGAAGGGGGACATCTACGGGTTCATCGGGCCGAACGGGGCCGGGAAGACCACCACCATCCGCTGCCTCGCCACCCTCCTCAAGCCGAGCGCGGGCGACGCCACCGTCTGCGGCCATTCGATCGTGCGGACCCCGAAGAACGTGCGGCCGCTCATCGGCTACATGCCGGACACCTTCGGAGTGTACGAGGAGATGCTCGTCGGCGAATACCTGGAGTTCTTTGCCGCGGCGTACAAGGTGCCCCGGGAGGCGCGGAAGAAAACGGTCGATGACGTCCTCGCCCTCACCGACCTCGGCTCGAAGCGCGACGTCCTCATCGCCACCCTGTCCCGCGGGATGCAGCAGCGGCTCGGGCTTGCCCGCGTCCTCGTCCACAATCCGGAGGTGCTGCTCCTCGACGAGCCGGCCTCGGGACTCGACCCGCGCGCCCGGGTGGAGGTCCGCGAACTGGTCAAGGAACTGGGTCGGATGGGGAAGACGATCCTGGTTTCCTCGCACATCCTCCACGAGCTGGGCGACCTCTGCAACAAGATCGCCATCATCGAGCGCGGGGCGCTCCTCTACGCCGGGCCGGTGGCCGAGGCGGTCCAGAAGATGCGGGGCGGAACGCACGTCATGGTGAAGGTGGACGATCGGCCGGAGCAGGCGGCCGATCTTCTCCTCTCCCAGCCCGGCGTGACGGTGGTGCAGCCGCACGACGGGATGCTGCGGGTGCAGTACACCGGCGACCCGGGCGACGTCTGGAAACTGAGCGAGGCGCTCATCCGCGGCGGGCACCGGCTGACGGCGTTCCACGAGGAGGAGGTCAATCTCGAGGACGTCTTCCTCCGGATCACGAAGGGGCAGGTCTCGTGACGCTCGACGGGGGGATCCTCGGCGCGGAATGGCGGTCGGTTTCCCGCCGCCACCGGATCTTCTCGATGCGGTGCGGGGCGGTCCTCGTGCTCGCCGTGCTGGCCTGGGCGATCTGGCCGCGTCCCTCCGCCGTTTTCACCACCGCCGACTTCCCCGAGCGCGGGCGGATGCTCTTTCTCGCGCTCTACTACGTCACGTACGCCATCCTCGCCGTCTGCGCCCCGGTCCTCATGGGGAGCGCCATCGCGCGGGAGAAAGAGCACCGGACGCTCGAGCTGCTCCTCCTCACGCCGCTGGGCAGCGGCCAGATCGTGCTCGGGAAGTTCATCTCCCAGTTCGGGGCGCTCTGTCTCGTCCCGTTCTCGGCGCTCCCGCTGGTGGTGGCCTGCCTCTTCCTCGGCGGCGTTTCGACGGGGGAGATCGTGGCGGGCGGGTTCTGTCTCGCCTGCCTCGGGCTGAGCGTGGGCGCCGTGGCGATGCTCTGCTCGGTTTTTTTTTCGCGGACGACGGTGGCGGTGGCGGTCACCTACCTCGCGCTGTTCTTCTGGAGCACCGCGGTCTTCTGGGGCGGGATGTTCGCCGGGCCGGCCTCGATCGTGTTTCTCCTCCTGAACCCGTTCCTGATTCTGCTCACCTATCCCATCGCCGTCGTGTCGCCGGGATTTGCGCCGTGGATGCTCCCGGCGGCGATCGGTTCCACGGCGGTCCTCTCGGCGATCTGCCTCGCCCTCTCCGCCCACTTTCTGCGCAAGCGCGGTTTGCCCGACCTGCCGACGTGGGGCGCCACCCGGGCCGGTCTCGTCGCCTTCAAGGGACCTGTTCCGCCGCCGGTGCCGCGGAGGTATGGAGAGACGGTTCGGGTCGCCTTGGCCCCCCCCGCCGGCGCGGGCGTTCTGTCCGGGGCGGGGCAGGCGGGGACGCTTGCCCCACGGGGCGGGGGTGTTCCGTCCGCGGCGGGGCAGGCGGGGACGCCTGCCCCACGTGGCGGGGGTGTTTCGTCCGAGGCGGTCGCCCGGCCCGGACCCGTCTCTCCCGCGCCCGTCCCGTTCGCCGAACTGGTCGAAACCCCCGCCCGGGCCCAGCCGCCCCAGCCCCTCCCTGCTTCGCTTTCGGCCCCCGCGGCGCCCGACATCCGCACCCGACCCTACCGCGGGCCGGTCTGGGACGATCCCGTCGCCTGGCGGGAGATCCGGATCGGTCCGCCCGCCGGCCTGCGGGTGGTGCAGTTCATCGCGGTGATCGGGGTGGCGATCCTGGCCGGGTTCGGGCTTCTCTTCGGGATCGCGGGGCTGGCCTCCCAGCCGGTGATCGGGGAGGGGGTGCGCACGTTCATCCAGGGCCTGCTGATGTTTCTGCAGTTCCCGGTATTCTCGGCCTGCTGGCTGGTGCTCGGGCTCTTCGCGGCCCAGACGGTGGTGGGGGAGCGGAAGAGCGGCGTCCTGGACACGATCCAGGTGACTCCCGTGACGCCGCACGACTATCTGCGGGGCAAGGTCCTCGGTTGCCTGCACGCGACGCGGTGGCTGATCGGCCTCTGGGCCGTCCTTCTCGGTCTGATGGCGATGGTGGGGCTCCGGGCGGCGCCATTTGTGCTCGCCTGGGGGGCGTGTGCGATCGCCTTCCTGATGGCCGTACTCGCCCTCGGGCTCTGGGCCTCGTCGCGGACCGATTCGCCGATCGCCGCGCTCACCACGGTGCTGGCGGCCGTGGCGCTGTTCGAGGGGCTCGGTCCCGGAATGCTGGCCCTCATGACGGACAACGCCCCCGGGCCGATGACGCCCGTCTGGTCGCTCAACGTCTACGCCCAGGCCGGGCGTCTTCTCGCGGGCTCGGTGGAGGCGATCGAGAATGGGTCGATCTCCCCGCTCCAGGAACTCGCGCCGGGGCGGGTGATTCTCTTCGTCGCCGCCCACCTCCTCGCCGCCGGCCTCTTCGGCTGGCGCGCCGCGGCGCACTACCGGCTCGAACCCGCGGAGGACCCGAAGAAGGCCTTGCGATAGGGGGTCTGGACGAACGACGACGGCGGATCCTCCATCGCCGCTCCCGAACTGTCATCTCTGAAAGTGCTGGGCTAAGGCAATGGTTTTCGTTCGTTTCTTCTCCTTTTCTCTCCCCTGGTTGGGGAGGGGGCGGGGGGGCGGGGGCGGAGCCCCCGCGTGGGCCGCCGTTGGCGGCCGTTCCGTCCCTCTGTTTTTCGTCCACAGCGCTACGGGACCGGTTTCGCCGGAGTCATCTCTTCGCCTTCGCCGGATGCATGATATTGTCCCGTAGGGGTGTCGCATTCATTCCACG